>CAKUKL010000016.1 GCA_934662925.1 uncultured Oscillospiraceae bacterium
CCGCAAACCTTACGCCCCGAACCGAAAGCGGGATCGACCGGTCAGTCCCAGAAAATTTATGTAAACTTTTTGTGACCAACTCTATCCCCAACCCCCGCGTCCCTACTCCCCCAACGTCTCCAGCCATTCCGGCTGGCTATTCTTCGTCCCAGATAACGGGCTGAAAAATGCGAAAATCGGGGCCAAAATCCCCGAAACTGTTGCACACTGTTGCACCACTCAAAGCCCTGCCAGGCCGATACGCGAAAACGCCGGAGCGGAATCCCGCCCCGGCGTTTCTCTTTATCACTCTTTCGGCGTCGAGAAGATGTCCTGGTAGAAAAGCCAGTCGGACATATCCCGCTTGGTGTCGGCGTTGACCTGCGACTTGAGGTCGCTGATCAGCTTCTTGCGCATCTCCGCGTCGCCGGTCCGGTATTCCTCGCTGTCCACCAGCTCGGCCATCCCCTCTTCCAGCTTCTCGCGGTAGATGGACTTGAACTTCGCCTGCTGGCTCTCGTCCATCACGTACTCGTACCCCTTCATATAGGGGTCCGTGAAGCTGTCTGCAAAGGTGCTCACTTCCTGGTATACCAGCTCAGTCAGTGTTCCGACGTCCACGCTGCTGTCCGCGTAGGCAGCCTCCGCCACCGAGCCGTTGGACTTCGCCTTCAGCATCAGGTACTCCGCCGCGTCGCCGCCCCGGTCCACGAACTCCGTCATGCTGTTTATCCACTTCTCGCTGGGCTGATACGTCTCTGTGGTGTGCATCTTGGCGAGGTCCGCCGCGTACTGATACGCCAGCTCTACAGCCTTGGCCTTTTCGTCCTCCGTCAGCCCGGTGTACTCCTCGCTGTGGACGATGTCGCTCACCAGGCGGTAGGAAGTCTGCCCCCGGTCGATGAGGTGGGCCTGATACTCGTCCTGCGTCATGGCGTAGGGCGTGCCGTCCACGGAGAAGTATTTCTTCGCCTTGTCCGGGTACACGCCGGTATCTCCGGTGGCTTCGGCCAGCCGGGTCAGCTCTGCGTCCACGTCCGTGGTGTTCAGTCGGTTCAGATACCCGGGGGACAGGAAGTTCTCAATCGCCCGGACCGCGATACTGCTCTCCGTGTCCGTGCGGCCCCAGGCGTCCACGTACAGCATCTTGCCCTCCTCGTAGAAGGGGATCTTCCCCTGAACGCTGCTCTGCCACGTCCGGTTCAGCCAGCTCTCCACCTTGCCCATGTCCTCCGGTGTGAAGGTGCTGCGGCGGCTGCCGTCTATCGTCCGGGCCACCTGCCCGAACAGCGTGGGCACACCCTGAGACACATAGCTGGTCAGCATGGTCTTGATGATGTTGCACAGCGCCATATCCTCGCTGTCGTACTTGTTGGCGGACAGCGTCTGGTTCAGGCCGTCCAGCATGGACAGGGACAGCATCGGCTCCGCGATGGTGGTGAGTCCGTCCATAAAGTCGTCCAGCCCGAGGTCATGGTCCTCCCGCCAGAGAATGTAGGTCTCCGCGCCCACGAACAGCGGCAGGGCCACCGGCGCCATCCAGTCGATGGTATAGCTGTGCCCGCCGATGTTCAGTGCGTACTCCTGCTCGCCCTGAAGGCTCCTGAACTGGTCGTCGTCATCGTCCCCCAGGCCCCCGGTCAGCATTCCGAGGGAGGTCAGCCACGCGCCCAGTGCCGCAATGCCCGTGCCGGTCAGGCCCGCGGCCAGCTCGTCGATGGCGGTCGCGGCGTCCATCTTTCCGGTCCGGACCTTCGTGGCCATGTCTGCCACGCCCTGAATGATCCCGACCAGGCTGTACTCCACGCCGCGCTTGACGATGTTCACGGGGGTCTTGGTGAAGGGCAGCACACCATCCAGCAGAATGCCGCCCCACCTGCCGCTGTTCCGCTTCAGGCTGTTGAGGGTGCTGGCCAGCTTGGAGGCGTCCCGGTATGTCGCCCGCTGGGCCTCCCGCACGGCGTAGTCCCGCGCCTGACTGAGAAGGGCCCGACCCTCGCGGGTGCTGCCCTCGCCGCTCAGCGTGGCCACGTCCGCGCCCCGGGCGTTGAGATACCCGGACAGCGCGTGGGTGTAGGCAGTGCGCAGGAACGCCCAGTCCTCCGCCTCCAGCGCGTTGGAGTTGAACTTCTCCACCGCATTCAGCGGCGTCTTGAAGATCCGCCGCTTATCCCGGATCATATCCGCGGGGTTATACTTGCCGCCGCCCCGCAGCGTGTCCTCCATGACCTTGGCGTCCTGCCGGGCAAAGTCCAGCATCTCCGAGTTCGTGAAGCCCCAGCCCTTGGTCCGCTGCTCCCGGGGCAGCGCCAGCTCCATCGTCTGTGCGATGGCGTCCTTGGCCAGCCGCGCGGGTACGAACACCGCGTTGCCGAACACGTTGCGGATGTGGGTCCGGGGATTGCCCAGCATGGCCAGATACCGCCATGCGTTCCACTTGTCCCCCAGCGTCACCGGCACTTGATCCGCGAGGTTCTGGATCAGCGCGTCCATGGCCGTGTCGATCTCCGCGCGGGTGTTGGCCTCCAGCAGGTTCTTGGCGAGGGCCGGGTCGATGGTGATGTCCTGATGCTTGCCGGACTGGTTCTTGTTGAGCCGGTCCACGGCCTTCTGGATGTAGTAGAGGTTCCCCGCCGGGGTCATCTTCTTCAGCAGCGTCATGGCCTGCACCGTCTGGCCCGCCTGGGTGCCCACCGCGGCGATCTCCGCCGCGAGGCGCTGGGCCGTGGCCACGTCCTTGCTGTTGCAGGCTTCCACATAGAGCTGCTCGGCCTTGGCGATGTCCAGCTTGGACACCTGCCCGAACTTGCCGGTGCCATTCCCGGTCCGCACGATGGCGTCCCAGTCCGCCTGCATCTCCGAAACGCCGCGCTTCTCGAAGTCCTGTTTGACCTGCTCCATAGTCCCCTTGTCGCCCACCGGCACGTAGGTGGCCCCGGCGTCCCCGTTCAGGATGGACGCCGCCAGCTCGTTCTGCACGGTCTCGTTGGTCACCTTGGCGGCCGCCGCGGTCTGCATGAAGCCCGCCGTTTTGGTCTTGCTGTCGATCTGCCGGGGCAGGCGCACCTCCTGCTGCGCGGCACTGGTCTGCTCCATGGCGCCGTACTTCTCGATCAGCGCGTCGATTGTCCGCCGGTTGCGGGTCAGCACGTCCTCCGTCAGCTTGGGCCGGAACACCTTGGACACCAGCTCGTTCTGCCGCCGCTCAGCCATCTCGGCCTCCGCCTGCGCGAGGGTCTGTGCCGCCTGCTCCAGCATGGACAGTGCGCTCTTCCGGTCTCCGGTGTTCCAGATCCGCGCAAAGCTGTCTGCCACGCTGCCCCGCTCATACCCGGTGTCCGGGTTCACGTTTCCGGTGTTGCCCCCCGTCTTGCGCTTGTCCTTGTCGTCCACCGAGAATCGCCGCTCCGGAATATTCTCCTTGACATATCCCTTGTGCTGACGTATGATGGTATCGGAATCCAGTGCCGTCAGTGCCTTTGGCAATGCGGTCTGGGTCCCGGAGCCAGACTGTGCTACGCTCCCAGGGAATTGGACCCTGGCCACCGCAGCATTTGTCTGGCCCTGATTCGAGCCAGACTGAGCCGAATTCCCGGGGAATTGGACCCCGGCCAAGGCGGCGAGGGTCTGGCTCTTTTTTTCGTTCCAGTAGAGCACGTTCCCGTGTTTGGCGTTGTTCTCGACCCAGCTCCAGAAGTTCTCCTTGCCGTATACGCTGGTGATGAAGTTGGCAGGGCCGGTCTGGCCGTCCACGGTTGCCTCGCCGTTCGGGTGGATGGCCGCGATCACCGGGTTTCCGTCCCCGTCCACGGCGGAGGTCACTACCACGACGTCCCCCGGCTTCGTGTAGGAGTCCAGGATCATCACCGGGTTGCTCAGCAGCTCCGGCAGCCGCTTCACCAGCCCCCGGGTCAGGCCGTGCCAGCTGCTGTTCTCGCCCTTGTCCGTCACCATGTTCTGCACGTGTCTGGCCGTGATGCACAGGGGCAGGTCACCCAGCCCCACCTCACCCGGCAGGTTCGGGGTATCCCGGATGTACAGCGCGTTGTGCCGGTTCTCACTCAGGTCCTCGTCGAGGGCGCTGTCCACCTGCTTGGCGAAGATGTCCTTGCTGGAGACGCTGTACCGGATGTCCGGGTCCAGGTCACCCGGCTCGCTACCCCGCTCCGCCTGCCGCTGCTCCAGTTGTTCCATCTGGTACGCCTTCGCCGCGTCGTAGTCGTCGAACTTCGGCAGCGCGTGGATGTCCTCTTGGGAGTACAGTTTATACTCGTAGGTATTCGAGGCAATCTGGTCCACGCTGTCCCCTTTGTGGACCCACATCACCACGTCCGGGTCCCCCAGCTTGGCGTAATCCCAGCCGTCCGGGGCATACTCCCGGTTGAACTCCATCCACGCCACCGGCTCAAAGCCCAGACGGGCGTACTTGTGGCTGAGATCATTCGGCGCATAGGTCGCGTAGCAGTCCAGATGGTTGCCCCCCTGGGCCAGTGCCGTCAGGAGCAGGTCCTTGACCACGTATTTGGTCGAGAGGTCAGGGTTCTTGAACACGCCGACGATGTTGCCGTTTGCCTCCACGGCCACGCCCGCGTTTCCGTCCGCCCGCATGAACGTCCGGGCCCCGCTGGCCTCAAGGCTCTCCGGGCTCTGCCCGTCCACCATTTCGCCGTTGGGATTGGCCTGTTTCGCCCGGTCCAGGGCATCAGAAAAGGCAGCCCTGTCTGTGGTCTCCGTGAGCCCCACATCAGGGATGCCTTGTTCATTTAGATATGCTCTTGTCTCCTCCGGGATTAGCAGAGAAGTGCGTCCTCCCACGTCTCCTGATCTGAAAAGCCCCGCATCCGGTTGTACCACATGATCGTCAAACCGAAGTTGTCCCCCTTGAACAGCTCCGGCAGCGTTTTCCCGTCCTCGATGATCGGGTCCTTGCTGCTGTCCCACGTCTCCGCGAACTTCATCAGATCCTGTCTTGTTGTCATCGCTCGCCGCCTCCTTATAGTCGCTGTTTTCATTTATTGTATCACGCTTTTGGTCCTGACGCAAGGCCCGATCCTGATCAATGCCGCCGTCGAAGCTGTCTACACTGTACCGCCGGTCCTTCGAGGTGTCCCGGTCCTTAAACTGGTTCAGCAGTTTTTCGATACCGGCCACGTAGCCGTCCAGGTCCTCGAAGGCATCCCCGAAATGATTCCTGACGAGTTCAGCGTCCCGGACGTAGCTGCCGTACAGGGTGGCGTTAAACTCATCCAGTATATCCCGCTGTGTCTCCAGGCTCAAATCGCCCAGCTCAGCCACCCCGCCCGGGATCTTCCGGTGCCGCATCACGCTTGCCAGCATCGCATCGAGCGTGTTACCCGGACGAAGCTGGCCCCATGCCGCTACTACGAACTGCCCGTATGGGTCGAATTCCAGCTGTTTCATGGTATGCACCAGCTCGTGCATGGGTGCTGCCACCTGCATCTCAGGGGTCAGGGCATCCGAGATATAGATTTGCCCGGCCTGTGCGAAGGCCGGGCCACTCCCGTGGGAGGACATAATTTCACTGGAGAGCACAAACCCCGAAACCGCGTAACCTCGGACCGTCTCCCGGCTGATTGCTGCGGGCGTGTCCGCCGCAGGTTCAACAACAGCTTCAGGAATCCAGCTGGAAAAGTGCTTGACTTTTAGTCCACCATCATCTCTTCCCAGTATTTGGTCAACTCGTCCAGTCTCGTCTGCTCTTCCGGGGTCACCGGTTCCCTGTTCGTTCGGTACTCGTCCAGCCGCGCCAGAAACTGCTTCATCGCCTGCGCGGTTTTCTGCTCCTTGTTCTCTTCCATCGACACTGCTGCGCACCTCCTCATGTGCATTCATTGTATCACCGGCCCTGTTCTGGCGCAAGGCCCGATCCATCTTGCTCACCAGCCGGGTCAGCTCGTTGTACTGCGCCCGGGCGGAGGTGGCCTCCTCGGCCCCGCCGTTCATCTGCGCGGTCAGGCGCTGGGCCATGTCGGACGCCAGGTCCCGGGCCCGGCTCAGAAGGGAGCTGTTCTCCCGGGCCAGCTGGTACAGGCCGCCGGTGTCCAGGAATACACCGCGCATCACATCCGCGGCCACCTCCTGGCTGATGAACTCCGTGGAGCACTTCGCCTCCGCCGCCGTCCGGTCCAGGCCCTGGCTCATGTAGAACCGGATGTAGGTCTCCCGGGTCGTGTCCATGCGCTGCTCCAGCCCCTCCGCGCCGTAGGTCTTTTCCGCGAATTCCAGCAGCTGGTTCACCAGCGCGCCGCTGTCCCGCACATCCGCCGCGTGGGTGAGCTCGTGGCCGAGGGTATACACGATGGCCTGCTGATTGGTCAGCTTATTGCCGTTCAGCCTGATCGTGTTGGTGTCCGCGTCGTAGTAGCCGTTCTCTGCGCTGTCCATGCTGAAGTCCAGCACCACCGTGGGCCCGCCCTTCTTTTTGCCCAGCACGTAGTTGGCGTTCTTCACCGTCCACTCCTGCGCCTTCGTGGCCTGACCCTGAGTCTGCGCACTGGCCTGCGCGTCAGCGGCCACGCTGTGCCGCCCCTGTGCCGCCGTATCCTGCGTCTGGGCTGCGCCGGTATCCGTGGATACCCCCGCGTCCCGGGCGCTCTCCTGCGCCCTCTGGGCGGTCTCTGTGACGGGGTACGCCTGCCCCATCTCGTTGAGCAGGACGGCGTCCGCGTACTTCGCCTGTGCCACGTCCTCACCCACGCCGGGGTGCTCGGCCATGTACTGCCGGACGAACTCCTCCCGGCTCCGGGTGCTGCCGTCGCTCAGCCGCACCCCCTGATCCTGAGTGGTGGCCTCCTGCGCGGGGGCCTCCGCCCGGGTCTGCTCCTCCTGGGTCACGGCCTCATCGAGGATGCTCCGGGCCTGCTCGTCCGCCTGGGCCTTGCGCGCCTGTGCGGCCTGCTCGGCCTGCGCCGCCTGCTCCGCCATCTGGCGGGCCACGTCGCTCACTCTCTGCTGCTCAGCTTCGAGCTGGGACTTCCGGCTCTCCGCCATCTCCCGTACTGTCTTGACAGCTTCGGAGCGGTTCAGAATCTCCGGCAGCTCCGCGCCGGTCGCCTGCTCAAACGCGGCGCGCATCCCCGCGTCCTGGAGCTTCAGCTTTTCGATCTCTCGGTTGGTCAGGGTGGTGTCGCCGTTCATAACGCGCTCTGCCACCTCCGCGGCGGCGTCTGCGCGGGCCGCGTCCAGTCCGGCGGATTCCTGCCATACGCTGGCCATCGGGTTCATCACCTTCGCCGCGGTGCCGCCGTTCATCTCCGCCGCCGCATTCTCGACGGCCTGGGCGGCCTGCGTCCGGGTGCCCGCGGCCTGGGGGCCGTACTGTGCGGCTTCACTCCGCATCAGGCGGTACAGCTCGCCGATGTCCTTGCTCGACACTACGGCCCCGTCGCTGCCGTTCAGGTTCCGGGCGATCTGCGCGGCCTTCGTGTAGGACTCGGACTGCGCGTCGTAGGTCATGCCCGCCTGTACCAGGTCATACTGGGTCTGGCTCATCTGCACCTGCTTGCCCGTCTGGGTGTCGTAGACATACCGCATGGCATGGTTTGCGCCCATCTGCGCCCCGCCCAGAACGCCGCCGACCACCGCGCCGCCGAGGAACTCCTGCACCATCCGGTCCGGATTCACCACGGCGTCCTCACTGGTCAGACTGGCCAGGGCGTTGCCCTTGTTGTAGATCACGTTCTGCACCAGCTGGGCCACCGCGCCCTGAATGACCTCTTCCTTGCCCTCGTCCAGCATGGTCTCCACCCAGTTGCGCACGAATCCCTTGGTTTCGTCGGGCAGCTCGTCGATACCGCCCCCGCCGATCTCCACCAGCGCATTCAGCAGGCTGTTCACCGTGGCGTAGGTGTAGGCGGACATCTCGCTTGCGCCGTCCGACAGGGCCTGCTCGTAGTCCTTGCCCACCGTGGTGAAGAAGGATGCCCAATACTGCGGGCTCTTCACCATTTCCTTGGCCGCCGTGGACAGGGTGCCCACAAGGCCGGTGCTCTGGGCTGCGGCGCCCGCCGACATCACGCCTGCGGTCGTGCTCTGGGCCGCAAGGCTCTGGCCCGCCGTGGCGTAGGCCAGCACGGCCTGCGGGATCGCGGCAATGGTGGCCGGGCCGTACTTGCCCAGCAGTTCGCCTACCCGGCCCGCCTTGGCGAACTCCGGGTCATACGTCTCGCTGAAATACTGTCCCTCTTCCTGAATAGACTTGTTCCACTGGTTGAACATACCGGAATCGCTCAGAGTATCGTCCCCGGTGAGCCACTCCATCGGCTTCATGATCAGGTTCTCTGCCGCAGCAAGTGCGGCGGATACCGAGCTTGCGATCTCGTTGGCGCCCTTCCAGCCCACGCCCGCCGCGACCTTGCCCGCACTGGCCTTTCCCAGCTGCTCCTCCCGCGCCTGCTTCGCCCGCTGCCGGATAGACTGCCCCCGCCGTACTGCGTTGTCGTACTCCTCGGGGTTCTGCTGCGGGTCGATCGCCGCCGCCTGTCTCTGGGTGAGCTCATCCAGCTGCTCCAGATCCTCATAGCTCATCTCGTCCAGCTTCCCGCCGAAGTCGGGGCTCGCGCTCTTCTTCGCCCCCTTGGACATCAGGTTCCCGGGGGTCCCAGACTCGATCTTCGTCAGCGAGGAGGACTTCCCCCGGGACTGGCTGTTCTTATAGCCTTGAAGGAGCACCGCGTTCCACATCTTCTTCTGCGTCTCCGCCGCGGCCCGCTGGCGCTCGTTGGTCTGGGCCATCTGGTTCGTGCCGTAGGTCGGCTTCCAGGTCTCGGACAGTGCCCCCGGCTTCAGCTGGGAGACAGGGGTCACCTGCTTCTGGGTATCAGTGCTCTTCTTTGTGTTGCTCTTCCCGAAGGGCGTACTCTGGACCGTCCGTATATTGGCCTTGGACTCCTCCGAAAGGGGCTTGGTAAGGCTGACGCTGAGATTCACACCGGAGCCGCGCTTATTTTTTGTGTAATCCTTCATCGCGGTATCTACCTCACTTCTTAACGTATGCGTACTTACCCGTCTCGGGGTTGAACTGTCGTGTAACCGCGCCGCTCTTGATCAGCTCTTGCAATTTGCTTGCGCTCACCACGCCGTATCCGGCGACGTAGACCGTAGTCCCGCCCCCGTTAAGCTGAAGTGGGTCCTGCTCCGCCGCACGGATCTCATTCTGTGCGGTATCCCGCGCCTGCGCGTCCGCCTGCTGGTCGTCATGCTGCTTCTTCAGCGTCCGGTAGTCCTCCGCGTAGGCATTCGCGTAGGCGGTGGCCAGCGTGGAGCTGTACCCCTGACTGAGCAGGTAGGCCTTTGCCTTGGCCGCCGTGGTGATGCCGGAGTTGAACAGCTCCTGCGCGAGGTCGTCGTAGCCCGAGCTCGTGCTGCTCCCCGACTTGCTTCCGGAGGAACTGGACGAGCCGGACTTCCGGCCGCCGGAGGAGCCGGCCGCCTGGCTGAGCTGGAGCGTCTGCAAATACTGGTTGGCCTGGTCGGCGGTGATGCCCATGGCTGACAGCTGGCTGTCACTGGGCATGATCCCCGCGCTGAGCAGCGTCTGGCCCATACTCGCCAGCTGGCTCTGGCCGCTGAGCGTCAGGCTGCCGTCACTGGTCTTTCCCATGATCTGCGCC
Source organism: uncultured Oscillospiraceae bacterium (assembly GCA_934662925.1). Lineage (GTDB taxonomy): Bacteria > Bacillota > Clostridia > Oscillospirales > Oscillospiraceae > Enterenecus. The sequence continues at coordinate 9,612 of CAKUKL010000016.1, forward strand.
CAGGAGAGCTCTGTGTCTGTCTGGAACTGCTTCATGCTCAGCTCATACTCGGCCTGCCACTGCTGGAGGCTGGCCTCGAACTGCGCCGCGGACAGGTTGTACTCCGCGGCCCACTGCTCCAGCTGCATGAGCTGGGAGAGGTAGGTCTGCGCCACCTCCAGTGCCGCGTCGGCCTTTTCAAACTCGCCCTGGGCCCGCAGGTCGGCGATCTGCCGCGCCGTGTCGGTGGACAGCTTGGTCTGGGCCTGCTGCACGGCCAGCTTGTTCTGGGCCGCTGCGGCCTGGATCTCATTGTACTGGCTCTGACCGATGCCGCCCTTGTCGCCGCGCATCTCGGCGTACAGCGCGGAGTTGTCCAGGCTCTGCATCTCGTCCTTGGCCACGGACTCCATCTGCTCCTTATACTTGGGCTGCGCGTCCTCAAGGGCCCGCTCCAGCTCCTTCACCGCGTTGTCCACCGCGTAGTCAATGGAGTTCTGCTTCTGCTCCGTGGCGGCCTTCTTCCACTCCTCCAGCAGGCTCCGCAGCTCGTCCATCTTGGCGCTGCTGTCCGGCACCGTGCTGCCGCCGGTGTAATTGCCGCCGGTGTAATTGCCGCCCCCGGTGTATCCGCCGGAGCTGCCGCTGGAGTTGCCCCCGGGGAGGTAGAAGGACCCGTCCGAGCCGCCGGAGTAGTTGTACCGCGCCCGGATGCGCTCCGCCTCCTCGTGGGCGGCGTTCATCCCCTCCTGGTCGCCCTTCGCCTGGGCCTCGGCGAACCGCTTCTTCAGCTCCTGAATGATGGCATAGTCCCCGTCGGACATGAAGTCCTCGTCCGCGCCGGAGGTGCCCTCCTGCACGGTCCGCGGCACCCCCTCAACCAGCGACCAGCCCTTCTCGCCTGTGCCGGGGTACACGCCGTTCGGATTCCCGTCGTACACGTATCTGCCGCGCTGGCTGTAATTGTCCAGGCTGTTGGACCCCGCGGCGTTGATGATGTCCCAGTATTTTTGCAGCAGCTCCTCGTCCGTGTATGCCTGCCCGAGGCGCGGGTTCGCCGCATAGGCCTGCTGCTGGCGCGCCTCTTCCTCGATGAGCTTCTGCGCGTGGCTGCCATTCACGGGGATGGCGTTCTTCGGCGTGTAGCTCTGGGTGCTGACCTGACTCGCGCCGCTCTGACCCGTGCTGCTCTGGGTGCTGACCTGACTCGCACTGCTCTGACCCGTGCTGCTCTGGGTGCTGACCTGACCCGCGTCGCCCATGGTCTCGTACTTCGGCTTCTCCACCGGCAGCCCATACACCGGCCCGGGTTTCCTCTGCTCGAACTGCTTTACGGGCTGGTCCTGAACCGGCTGGACCTGATTCTCACGTAAGGTGGCCATACGGTCCCTCCTTCTATCATCATAAAATTGCCCCGCCTCAGATCACCGCGGCGGGGCTGTCTTTATTCAGTTCATGTTATGCAGCCGCTGCATAAACACCACCAGCTGCTCCCTCGTGACAAAGCCCTTGTACTGCTTGTTGCCCTCGGCGTCTCCCTTGATAAGGCCGTTGCTTTCCGCCCACTCCCGGGCGTCCTGAGACCAGTCAGACGGCTCCTGCTTCGCCAGCTGGGCCAGATAAGTGTCCATCATCCGGTCAAATTGATCCTGCGTCATGTCATCGTCCTCCTCATACTTGGGCCGCCACGCGCCCAACACCACATCCAGCTTCCGCGTTCGGCGCATGACCTCGCCTCCGTTGCTGTCGTTCCCGGTGCTGGTGTTGCCCTCGATGGCGGTCACGTATCTGCCGTCAAAGCTCTCGATGATGCCGGTGTGGTCGGTGGCCGCGCCGCCGGGGAAGTCATAGATCACCACGTCCCCTGGCTTATAGCCGCCCGTCACCCACTCACCGGCCTTTTTTGCCGCCCGCATCAGCGCCCCGCAGGACGCCGTACGGATGACCGGGGTGATCCCGGCCTGATTAAGCCAATACTGCACCGCCATCATGCACCACGGCTGACCGTCCATGCCGTACCACTTTCCGTACTTCGTGCGGTTTGAGCCGGGTGGGGATTCCTTGTAGCCGAGATCTCGCTTTGCGATGGTCAAAACATCATTTGCTGTTGCCATTATGCCGCTTCCTTTCGTCCTTGCCCTTAACCACCCCGTAGGGCGGAGGGGGCTTCCGGGGGAACTGGTTCCCCCGGAGATCGCGCCGCGTCAGCGGTATCCAGACCTCCGCAGAGGTCTGCGCGATCAACCACCGTCCACCGCGTCCTGCACCTTCTGGCTCTGGGTGCCGAAGTAGAACGCGATGATCACCGCGTAGATGGTCATGAAGTCCTGACTGATCTTCCCGGCCACCGCCATGTACGCGAACACCCCGGTGAGCACCAGCGTCACCAGAGACTTGACGCTGAGCAGGTTGCCCAGCCGCTTAACGATTTTTTCCTCCATGTTTACTCCCTCCAGCTCTCAATGACAGTGATCCTGTACTCCAGTGCGCAGGTGTGCTCGATCTTGCATCCCCGCGCGTCCTCCCAGCCCGGCGCAAAGTACGCCGCGTCGGCTGTACTGAGCAGCTCCAGCGACTTCCCGAGGAACCACAGCGGCTTCGCGTCCGCCGGAGCGTTCTCAAAGAAACTGTCGATCACTTCGACCTCTTCGCCCAGCGCCGCCCTCGCGCGGCTGATTGCCTTTTCGCGCTCTGCCTTGATCTCCTCGTTCGTCTTGCCGCGCATCGGCTGGGAAATAAACAGCTTTTTCATATCAGTCATCCTTCCTTCATTCCACCGCCGTGAAATACTGCCCGGTCAGCTCGTGGGGCAGATACTGGAGCACGACCCTGCCGCCAGCGGCTTCCCCGGTGCGCTCGCAGAGGTACGTCTTGCTATCCTCGGGATCAAGATAATACTTGCCGTACTCATATTCCATCCCCCGGGCCGCCGGAATGGGGTCGTCAGCTGTGCCCGCGTGAGTCTCATCGATAACCACCCACATGGCCGGGGTCGCGCCGGGGTTCCACCCCTCCTGCGAGGTGTGAGCCTGAATGCATTTGTAGAGCTTCCCGCCGTCGCTCACACGGTCGCCCACGGCATAGCCCGCGGGGTACGCCCACGCCGGGAACAGCTCCACGGCCTTGACGGCTTCCGCGTCAGGGAGGGATACCGCCGCCATCTCGATGACGGGTCGAAGCTCCGTTGCCCGCGCCACGGTGATGGACTGAGTGCCAATCAGAATGGCGCTCGCCTGCCGGAGGGTTTCGACCTCAAGCGGTTTGCCCATTTTGACAGACACCGTACCGTCGCGGTGGTCTGTGACCGTCCCTGCGACGCTGTACTCGCTGTTATCCCACTCCTGAACCTGCTCGACCATAACGGGATTGCCGTCGGAATCCGTCACTACCTGACCGAGTTCATCGACCTTGGCGGCGGTGTCCCGCTGGACGATGGACCAGTTCGCACCGTCCGTAAAAAGCCCAACGGCTGTATCGTGGCTCATAGTAAGAGTGATCGTCTTACTATTTCGATCGTTCCATGCCCGGTCAGGAATAAGGCCGCTGATTTCCGCAGGGTATTCTGTGTTGTTAATTTTTACATAGATCATGTTTCCTTCTCCCTTCGTGTCCTGAAATTTCGGTTGACATACACACACGAAATAATTATAATATAATTATGATGATACAAAAATTTGAATGGGACCCCCAAAAGAACGAGATCAACCAGAGGAAGCACGGCTTATCTTTCGAGACGGCAAAGGAGGTCTTTTACGACGAGTTCGCGATCCTGTTCGATGACCCGGATCATTCCACGGAGGAAGAGCGTTTTCTAATCATCGGGTCAATCGCAACGGAACAAATTTGCATTGTGAGCCATTGCTACCGCGATAATGAAAACACCGTCCGCATTATTTCAGCCAGAAAGGCAACAAAACGAGAGCGTCAGGTATACCTTGACGGATTTTGAGGTGACAACTATGAGAGACGAATATAATATCCGCGACCTGAACCCCCGCAAAAACCCCTACGCAAAGGACCTGAAGCGTCAGATCACCATCAACATCGACGGTGCGACCGTCGATTATTTCAAGGCTCAGTCCAAAGACGCGGGCATTCCCTACCAGACCCTCATCAACCTGTATCTGCGCGACTGCGCGGTAAACGGGCGTCAGCTTCACATGACCTGGCAGTAAGACACAACCGCTCTTCCGCATCCGCCGGGGGCTTCCGCCCCCGGCTTTTTCGTGCCCGTGATTCACGTGATGCTCAGGTCTTGAGGTAAAAATCTTTCTTGACATTTATACGCATTATGCGTATAATACTACTGCGAGGAGGGAATAGTATGAACCACAGTTCAGCAGAAGCGGAACGGGTGATTCGCGCCGATGGGTGGTATTATCACTCCACGAAAGGCGATCACATCCACTTCAAGCACCCCACAAAGCCCGGAAAGGTAACGATCCCCGCGAACAGGAAAGACCTGAACATCAAAACATGGAACAGCATCATGCGGCAGGCGGGGTTGAAATGACCCCGTTGCTGCCAGACCTA
>CAKUKL010000017.1 GCA_934662925.1 uncultured Oscillospiraceae bacterium
GCGCCGCAGTGCTTGCAGACGCGGACCTTCTTGCCGCCCTCGACCTTGTGGGCAACGCGGGTGCCCTTGCTGCACTTGGGGCACACGGTCATGACCTTGCAGGCGTAGATGGGGGTCTCCTTCTGGATGATGCCGCCCTCCTCGCCCTGACGGCGGGGCTTCTGGTGGCGGGAGGCCACGTTGACCTTCTCCACCACGACCTTGCGGGCCTCGGGGTCAACGGAGAGGACCTTGCCCTGCTTGCCCTTGTCCTTGCCGGACAGGACCACGACGGTGTCGTTCTTCTTGACGTTCATACTCATACCTCGTTACCCCCTTACAGCACTTCGGGAGCCAGGGACAGGATCTTCATGTAATCCTTGTCACGCAGCTCGCGGGCAACCGGGCCAAAGATACGGGTGCCACGGGGGTTCTTGTCATCACGAATGAGGACGGCGGCGTTGTCGTCGAAGCGGACATAGCTGCCGTCGGAGCGGCGGACGCCGCGGGAGGAGCGGACGATAACGGCCTTGACGACCTCGCCCTTCTTGACCTGACCGCCGGGAGCGGCCTTGCGCACGGAGGCGACGACCACGTCGCCGATGTTGCCAAACTTACGCTTGGAGCCGCCCAGTACGCGGATGGTCTTGATCTCCTTGGCGCCGGTGTTGTCGGCAACCTTCAGATAGCTTTCTTCCTGAATCATACTGGCACCTCCTTCTTACTTCGCCTTCTCGATGATCTCGACCACGCGCCAGCGCTTGTCCTTGGACAGGGGGCGGGTCTCCATCACGCGCACGCGGTCACCCACGCCGCACTGATTGAGCTCATCATGGGCCTTCAGCTTATAGGTTCTCTTTACGATCTTCTTGTACAGAGGGTGAGCCACGCGGTCGGCGATGGCGACCACAACGGTCTTGTCCATCTTGTCCGAAACCACCAGGCCGACTCTGGTCTTACGAGAAGAGGTTCTCACTTCACTCATCGTCTAATCCTCCTTATCGGCTCTGCTGCTCACGCAGGATGGTTTTCACGCGGGCAATGTCCTTCTTGACTTCCGCGATCCGGATGGGATTGTCGAGCTGATTGGTGGCGTGCTGAAGACGGAGGTTGAACAGGTCCTTCTTCAGCTCAACCAGCTTGGTCTCCAGCTCGTTGGCGCTCATTTTACGGACTTCGTTAGCTTTCATCTTCATTCACCACCGTTCTCAACAGTCTCTTTCTTGACGATCTTGCACTTGACGGGCAGCTTGTGGCTGGCCAGACGAAGGGCCTCGCGAGCGGTCTCCTCGGAGACGCCGGCGATCTCAAACATCACGCGGCCGGGCTTGACAACGGCCACCCAGTACTCGGGCGCGCCCTTACCGGAACCCATACGGGTACCAAGCGCCTTCTTGGTAACGGGCTTATCGGGGAAGATCTTGATCCAGACCTTGCCGCCGCGCTTGGTGTAACGGGTCATGGCCACACGGGCGGCCTCGATCTGATTGGAGGTGATCCAGGCGGGCTCAGTGGTAGCCAGGCCCCACTCGCCGTAGGAGACCTTGTTGCCGCGGGCGGCAACGCCGGTCATGCGGCCACGGTGCACGCGGCGATACTTGACTCTCTTAGGCAGCAGCATTACTGAGCGCCTCCTTCCTTAGGAGCAGCGGAACGGTTGCCGGCGGGGCGGTTGCCGCCCTGACGGTTGAAGCCGCCCTGACGATTGCCGTTGCCGCGGTTGAAGCCGCCGCGGTTGCCGTCGCGGCGATCCCGGCGGGGACGCTGCTCACGCTCTTTGTAGTTCTTGGTGTCGATGGTGCGGGGGGTGGTGCGCAGGGTCTGGGTCAGCACCTCTCCCTTGTAGATCCACACCTTGATGCCGATGCGGCCGTAGGTGGTGGCGGCCTCCGCGAAGCCGTACTCGATGTCGGCGCGGATGGTCTGCAGGGGGATGGTGCCGTCATGATACTGCTCGGTGCGGGCGATCTCGGCGCCGTTGAGACGGCCGGAGGCCTGGACCTTGATGCCCAGGGCGCCCATGCGCATGGCGCGGCCCATGGCGTTCTTCATGGCGCGGCGGAACGCGATGCGCTTCTCCAGCTGCTGGGCGATGTTCTCGGCCACCAGCTGAGCGTTGATGTCAGGGTTCTTGACCTCGACGATCTTCAGATCGACGGCCTTGCCCAGCTTCTTCTCCAGCTCGGCGCGGAGCTTCTCGATCTCCTCGCCGCCCTTGCCGATGACGACGCCGGGACGGGCACAGTGCACATAGATGCGGACCTTGGCGTTGTCGCGCTCGATCTCGATCTTGGGCACGCCGGCGGAGTACAGGCGCTTCTTCAGCTCCTTGCGGAGATTGTAGTCCTCAACCAGGAGGTCGCCCACTTTTTCATCGCGGGCATACCAACGGGAGTCCCAGTCTTTGATGACGCCCACACGGAGACCGTGGGGATTAACTTTCTGTCCCATTTACTCTTGACCTCCTTCTTTAGCGCTCTTTGACCACGACGGTCACGTGGGAAGTTCTCTTGTTGATGCGGTAGGCACGGCCCTGGGCCCGGGGCATAAAGCGCTTGATGATGGGGCCGGGGGTGGCGTAGGTCGCCGCAACGTAGAGCTTCTCGGGATCCATGCCGTGGTTGTTCTCGGCGTTGGCAGCCGCGCTCTTGACCAGCTTGGCCAGAGGCTCAGCGGCGGCCTTGGGGGTCAGAGCGAGGATGGCGTTGGCCTGGGCCACGCTCTTGCCGCGGATCAGGTCGCACAGGATGCCGACCTTGCGGGGAGAGATACGAACATATCTCAGTGTCGCTTTAGCTTCCATTCTCTCTCTCCTCCTTACTTACCGGTCTTGCTGCCAGCGTGCCCCTTGAAGGTACGGGTGGGAGCAAACTCGCCCAGCTTGTGGCCGACCATATCCTCGGTCACGTAGACGGGGACATGCTTGCGGCCGTCATAGACCGCGATGGTGTGGCCGACGAAGGAGGGGAAGATGGTGGAGGCGCGGCTCCAGGTCTTCAGGACCTTCTTCTCGTTGGCCTTGTTCAGTTCATCGACCCGCTTCAGCAGCTCGGGGGCGCAAAAGGGGCCTTTCTTGATACTTCTGCTCATCTTTTACTGCCTCCTTACTTCGCGTTGCGGCGCTTGACGATAAATTTGTTGGTGCGGTTCTTGGTCTTCCGGGTCTTGTAACCCATGGCGGGCTTGCCCCACGGGGTCACAGGGCCGGGACGGCCGACAGGGCTCTTGCCTTCGCCGCCGCCGTGGGGGTGGTCATTGGGGTTCATGACGGAGCCGCGGACGGTGGGACGCCAGCCCATGTGGCGCTTGCGGCCGGCCTTGCCGATGTGGATGTTGGCCCAGTCGGCGTTGCCGACGGTGCCGATGGTGGCCAGGCAGTCCAGACGGACCAGACGGACCTCGCCGGAGGGCAGACGGACCTGCGCCATGCCGTTCTCCTTGGCCATGAGCTGAGCGGCGGTACCGGCGGACCGGACCAGCTGCGCGCCCTTGCCGGGATACAGCTCGATGCAGTGGATCATTTCACCAACGGGGATCTCCGCGATGGGCAGCGCGTTGCCGGGCAGGATGTCGGCGCCGGAGCCGGTCATGATGATGTGGCCGGCCTTCAGCCCCGCGGGAGCCAGGATATAGCGGCGCTCGCCGTCCTCATACTCGATGAGAGCGATGTTGGCGGAGCGGTTGGGATCGTACTGCAGGTTGATGACGGTGGCCTTGCCGGCCTTGTCGCGCTTGAAGTCGATGATGCGGTACTTGCGCTTGTTGCCGCCGCCGCGGTGGCGGACGGTGATGCGGCCGTAGCTGTTGCGGCCGGCGCTCTTCTGGAGCACCTCGGTGAGGGCGCGCTCGGGCTTGGCCTTCTTGTCGATGCCCTCGAAAGCGGACACAGTCATGTGACGGCGGGAGGGCGTCGTGGGCTTATAAGTTTTGATAGCCATTTCTCGTTACCTCCTTACACCATGCCTTCGAAGAACTCGATGGACTTGGAGTCGGCGGTCAGGGTGACCATGGCCTTCTTCCAGCTGGCGCGGCGGCCGGCGGGGTAGCGGCCCATCCGCTTCTCCTTGCCATACATGTTCAGGGTGTTCACCTTGGCGACCTTCACGCCGAAGATCTCTTCGACAGCCTTGGCGATCTCGATCTTGTTGGCGTCCTTGGCGACCTCGAAGGTGTACTTCTTGAAGCTGGCGGACTCCATGGACTGCTCGGTGATGATGGGGCGCTTGATAATGTCGTAAGCGGTCTTCATTATGCGAACACCTCCTCGATGGTGGCCAGCGCAGCCTTGTCGATGATCAGCTGGTTGGCGTTGGCAATGTCATAGACATTGATGAGGGCGGCGGGGGTGGTGACAACGCCGGGGATGTTCCGGGCGGACTTGACCACGTTGGGGCAGCCGGTGACCACCACAGCCTTGTCGGCCTCCACAGTGTTCAGGAAGGCCTTGAAGGTCTTGGTCTTGATCTCGTCCATGCCCAGACCGTCCACCACCAGCACATTGCCGGCGGCAGCCTTGGCGGACAGAACGGACTTCAGAGCCAGACGCTTGACCTTCTTGTTCAGGGTGTAGCTGTAATCGCGGGGCTTCGGGGCGAACACGATGCCGCCGTGGGTCCACTGCGGAGCGCGGGTGGAACCCTGACGGGCGTGACCGGTGCCCTTCTGACGCCAGGGCTTCTTGCCGCCGCCGGAGACTTCGGCGCGGGTCAGGGCGCTCTGCGTGCCCTGACGGCAGTTGGCCAGATGATTCTTGACCACGTCATGGACAACGTACTGGTTGGGCTCGATACCGAAGATGGCCTCGGAGAGCTCGACCTCGCCGATCTGCTTACCGGCCATATCATAAAGGTTAGCTTTAGGCATTTGTCATTCTCTCCTTTCTTACTTGTTGCGCGCAGAGGCCTTCTGGGGATTGACACGGGCGGAAGCCTTCTGCGGGTTGACGCGGCCGGCCTCGGTGACCTTCTTCTCCATGACCTTCTTGACGCTGCTGCGCAGGATCACAACGCCGCCCTTGGGGCCGGGAACAGCGCCGCGCACGGCGATGACGCCCAGCTCCTCGTCCACCTGGATAACGTCCAGATTCATGACGGTGACCTGCTCATTGCCCATCTGGCCGGCGCCGATCTTGCCCTTGAAGATGCGGGAGGGATCGGTGCTGGAGCCCATGGAACCGGCGTGGCGGTGGACAGGGCCGCTGCCGTGGGTCTCCTTCAGGCGGTGGGCGCCGTGGCGCTTGATGACGCCCTGGTAGCCCTTACCTTTGCTGATGCCGGTGATGTCGACGCGGTCGCCGGCGGCAAAGGCGGTGGCGGTGATCTCGTCGCCCACGTTCAGGTCGGCGGCGTTATCGAGCTTGAACTCCTTGAGGACGCGCAGGGCCTTGCCGGCCTTCTTGCTGTGGCCCAGCTCGGGCTTGGACAGCTTGCGCTCGGGGACTTCCTCAAATCCCAGCTGGACGGCGATGTAGCCGTCCTTTTCCTCGGTCTTCTTCTGCACGACGGTGCAGGGGCCCGCCTGAATGACGGTGACCGGGATGACCTTGCCGGCTTCATCGAAGATCTGGGTCATGCCCACCTTCTTGCCGATAATGGCCTTTTCCATGTGTATTCCTCCTTAAAGGTTATTGGTCGGGCGAGGTGACCATTGGACTGTCATTGCTCGGCCGACGTGACCCGTCCATCTCAACGAATGCGATGGACAGCGGTACAACAAAGTTTTGAGACGTCGATCACATATCCTGTGATTTCGGATTTTTTTGTCGGGCGATGTGCGGCCGGCGCGGACAGTACCGTGTGTACGGCAAGCCGGCCTCACGAAGCATGGCGGAAAATCCGGGATTACAGCTTGATCTCGATCTCCACACCAGCAGGGAGCTCGAGGCTCATCAGCGCCTCGACGGTCTTGGCAGAGGGCTTGACCACGTCGATGAGCCGCTTGTGGGTGCGGCGCTCGAACTGCTCGCGGCTGTCCTTGTACTTGTGGACGGCGCGAAGGATGGTCACGACTTCCTTCTTGGTGGGCAGGGGGATGGGGCCGGAGACGGTGGCGCCGCTGCGCTTGGCGGTCTCCACGATCTTCTCGGCGGCCTGGTCGATCAGCTGATGGTCATAGGCCTTCAGCCGGATGCGGATCATTTCTTTCTGAGCTGCCATTTGGTTTTTCCTCCTTAAACATACGAAGTTGACGATTGGTGGGCCGGGGGCGGCCCGCTGTCCTGCCGCGCCGCTCATCACACACAATGCTCGGCGCTTCGGCTGTCACGCCTTACCGCCTCACGACGGCTCAACGCTTCTTCGTACGGGTGAGAGATTTCATACACGCTTTCGTGCGTATCACTCCTCAACATGAATAAAACCGGCGCAGAACATGGCCGGTTCTACCCATTCGCGGCGATATACGCCGTGACTGAGTCTCTCAGCCGCCCGATCTTACGGACATACTCCGCGGAAGTTACCTCGCAAGCGAGCAATCTCCCGCATCATCGCACTTGCGCCCACACAGGCGCTCGATTATTGTACAACACATGACGCATGAAAGTCAAGGCTTTTTTGCTGTATTTTTTCACGATTCCCACGCCGCCGTGCGTGGAATCTCTTGTGGACATTTCCGGGGCTGTCTGCTACAATATAATTGGATGCCGCCGCAGTCATACCGGCGGCATTTTTATCGCACTCTGCGCTTGCGGGAGGTCGAACATCGTGGACTACGCCGGACTGCTGTCCCTGAATATGCAGAACATCCAGATCTTTCTCACCGTGGCCAGTCTGGGCAACATGACCAAGGCCGCCGCTGTGCTGAACGTCACCCAGCCGCTGCTCAGCCAGCGCATCCACCGGATGGAGGATTCTCTGGGCGTAACGCTCTTTGAGCGCACGCCCCATAAAATGCAGCTCACCGCCGCCGGGGAGTATCTCTATTCCAGCTGGGGCCAGCTGTTCGCCCAGATCTCCAGCTCCATCGAGACCGCGCAGGAGATCCAGCGGGGCGTTCACACCCACCTGAACTTCGGCATTTACGGCGCGCTGGGGAACACCGCGAAATACAACCTCTCCAAGGCCATCATGAACGTCTTTCCCGATCTGCAGATCGATCTGCCCAACGTGCCCCTGTACGAGATCGCCGACCAGCTCTACAACGGCAAGGTGGACGTGGTTCTGGTGCCGGATTACGAAAATTACTCCGCCTATCCGGATATTGAAACGCTCACCGTGGGATACTGGCCGCTGTTCGCGCTGGTCAACCTCCAAAATCCGCTGGCGGACAGAAAGTCGGTCACATGGGCGGAGCTTCAGGATCAGATCTGGCTGTCCAATTACAGCAACGCCAACTCCGGCTATGAAAAGGCGCTCATCAGCTGCGCCCGTCAGGCAGGCTTCGCACCGGACATCCGGCACTATACCGGCGACGACACTGTCCGGTTTTACCTCCAGCTGAACCGCGGCATCGCCATCGTCATGTCCTATTACCTTCAGGACAACCAGACGGGCACCACTGCACTGGAGATCCGGGATTCCAGCATTCCGCTGATCCTCGCGTGGAAAAAGGACGTATTCGCCGGGCAGAACGCCCAGTTTGCAGCCGGGGCGGCAAAGGTCATCCGCGACAGTCTCAGGCTCCGGGAATAAGATTTTGAAAAAAGAGCGCGCCCCGCAGTGCGGGACGCGCTCTTTTCACGTTTGGAAGGGACTTTATTTCTTCGGGGGCTCGCGGTAGCTGAACTTGCCCACGATCATGCAGATCAGGCCGATGAGGGCCACAGTGCCCCAAACGGCGCAGACGTAGCAGTATTTGCCCAGCATGGCGGTGACCACGCCGATGGCGGCGTAGCAGCAGGCCTTGAGCAGCTGGGCGCCGGTGTTCAGGTATCTCCACGCCTGATTGTAGCTGCTGCGGCCGTACATATTGACCACCAGAGAGCCGCCCACGTTGGCCAGAGCGCCGCCGGCAGTCAGGGTGATGCCGAAGCAGATGACCACGCCGGGGACGATGCCCGCCAGCGCGCAGGCCAGCGCGGCAAAGGGACCGGCGCTGTAGCACACGGCCAGCACGATGGCCGCGGTCTTGGTGCCGCACTTGGTGTCGATGGCACCGATGAGAACAGAGCCGCCGATGGCCAGAATACCGGTGACGGAGGAGATCCATACGGCGGTGACGTTGGAGAAGCCCTGCTCCATCATGAAGGGGATGCACATGACCAGCGTGCCGGTGCCCACCATGTTCAGGCAGCCCATGCCGATGATGTACATCCAGCTGTCCTTGTTCTTCAGAATGCCGCCCACGGTCCACAGGTCCTTGGCGGGCATCTGGAGCTCAGCGCGCTCCTTGTCGGACATGGGCATGTTGTCAGGCAGCAGGCCGCAGTCCTCGGGGCGGTCCTTGATCCAGAACCAGCTGATAACGCCCACTACGGCCAGCACGGCGGCCATGATGTTGCACACGCTGCCCCAGCCGATAACGGGACTCATCTTGGTCATGAACATAACGCCGGTAAAGGTGGAGAACATCAGGCCGCAGGTGGTGATGCCCAGAATGAAGCCGCGCTTGCGGGGGAACCAGTTGGCGATCAGGGCGTTGGAGGAGCCGTAGCAATAGCCGTGATAGAAGAACTGGGTCAGCACGGAGAAGATCACGAAGGCACCCAGACTGGAGCCGTGGCCCACGGCCAGCACGCCCACGGCGGTGGCAAGGTAGGAGAAAGTAGTCAGGAAGCGGATGCTCGTTTTCTTCATGATAATGGAGCACACAAACACGCCCACGACGCTGATGTAGCCGCCGATGGTGTTGACGCCGTAAATGGTGGGCGCCGCGATGCCGGTGCTGTTGGAGAAGTTGGCCACGATGGTGCTCAGGCCGGAAGCAACGATAATGCCGTAAAAGAACCAGCTGAGGAAGGACTCAAGGATATAGGAATATCCGAGCGCAAAACTTTTCTGCTTTGTTTTCATGTCCCGTACACTCTCTTTCTACGTTCAGATTCAAAACACGCGTTCCCGTGCTCAGTCAAGAATGGCCACAGGCCGGACCCAGCCGGCCGTCCCCCGCTCCACGTTGATGGGCAGGGCGATGACCTTAAAGCCCGTGGGCGGCAGCTTGTCCAGATTGTTCAGCTTTTCCATGTGGCAGTAAATGGTGTCCATCCCCGCCTTATGGCCCTCCCAGATCAGGGAGGCGTCGTGGGTCTGGCTGTACTTCCGGGCCACAAGGCCCAGCGGAGCGTCCCAGCTCCAGGCGTCGGTGCCCATGACGCGGATGCCGAGGCTGGTCAGCCACAGGGTCGCCTCCCGGCCGACGCCGCAGCCCTTCATCATGTACTCCGGCCCGCCCCACGCCTCCATGGCGGAGGTGTGCAGCAGGAGGATGTCTCCCGCCTTGGGGGTATAGCCCACCTGGTCAAAATACTCCTGGAATTCGGCCGAGGAGCAGACGTGCCCGTCCGGCTTGTGGGAAAAGTCCACCATGACGCCGTCGCCGATGCACCACTCCAGCGGCACCTCGTCGATGGTCCACGCCCGTTCGCCGCCGTTCATGGTGGGATGATAATGATACGGCGCATCCATGTGGGTGCCGGTGTGGGTGGTGAGGAAAATTTCGTCACAGGCCCAGGCACACCCATCCGGAAGGTCGTCCACCGTACTTCCGGGGAAGGTATCCAGCAGGGTCTGGACCCCCTCCTTATGATCAATGTACTTGATATGCGCCACCTGCCGGGGCGGATCCACCGGCAGATCGTCTACGATCGGCACGCTCAGATCAACGATCTTCATGGCTGCATTCCTCCTTTCTTTGAAAACGCGTTTGTGCGGACTTTTTGTTCATGAACTGTTCAAATTATAAAAAAGAATGGGCCAAATGTCTAATTAGCTGTCAGCATTGCATAATAAGCATTTCTTATAGACCGGACAGCAGACGCAAAACGGCCCCGCGGTCATGGCCGCGGGGCCGCTCGTTGGATGTATGTTACCGTGGCATGGGGGTATCATCGTACTGGTGGGCGTCCAGATCGTCCTCGCCCAGCGGCTCGTCCATTTCAAAGGCGTCGTAATACTCCTCATCCTGAAACACGGGCTTGCGGTGGCGCACCAGCGCGGTGAGCACCGGGTAGAGCACCATGGCGATCAGTCCGCCGGAAAAGCCGTTGTTGTAGAGGTTCATGCCCTCCAGCGGCAGCCCCGCGTGGAGCACCACCGACGAGTGGATGAACCCGGCCAGAACGCCGTAAGGCCAGCCGAACACCCCGGAGAATGGGGCCAGCGTCGTGCCGAACAGTCCAGCCAGCTGCAACCCCGCCGCCGTGGTGGGCACGTGGTTGATGACGCTGCCCATCAGCACGCCCAGCATCACCGGCAGGATGTTGACCGCGTGCTTGCCGTAGGCGGAGAAGCCCATGATGGTGAGGATGCCGCCCAGCGTCGGGCCGTTGAGGTCGCCGCCGATGAGCAGGATGTACCCCATGGCCAGCAGGCCGTTGACGCCCATGTTGATGAGCACCGGCCCGGGGCCAAAGGCCCGCAGGTAGTCGCTGGGGGCCCGGCCGCTGGTGTGGAGCAGTGCGTAATAGCCCCGGAAGGCCTTTTTGCCCCAGCCGACAGCCCCGGCGCAGATCAGGCACACGCACACGACGGTCACGCTGATGCCCACCGGCAGGCTGTACTCCGTGGCCCAGAAATAGGCCGTCTCCGGCTCCATGCCGAAGGTCTTGAGCACCGGCACCAGCATCATGGCCAGCAGACCGCAGGCAAAGCCGACGTTGTAGAGGTTCATGCCGTTCTGCGCCTGAAAGGTATAGGCCGACAGCGGCGGGATGAGGAAGCCGATTGTCACCCCCGCCAGCGTCCCCAGCCAGAACCGGTCCTGCCTCCCGCTCAGGGCCATGAAACTCACCAGCGGGGACAGGGCGGTTGCCAGCAGGGCCACATTCACGTATTTGCCAAAGGGCTCCGCCTTGATCCGGGAATACAGGAACGTCCCAAGCAGCACCGGCCAGATGTTGGCGATATTTTTCCCGAACAGGGAAAAGCCCGCCATCAGCCCCACCGTCACCAGCGTAAAGCCGTTGAAGGGGTCTGCCGAGACGTACAGCAACGTAATGGAAACGAGGGTCACCAGTCCGGCGTTCACCAGCGCGGCCCCCGGCCCGGCGATCTCCATATAGTCGGTGATGAGCACGTCCTGAGACGTGACGATGCACTTCAGCCCCTGCGCCACCGCCGCCGGGCCGTCCACGCACAGACCGATGAGGATCAGGGCCAGCGCAAAGACCAGCAGAGGATAGAGCATCTTTTCATAGCGGAACTGCGCCCGCTTTTTCAGCAGTCCCATCAGCGCCTCCCGTCGAACGCCCCGGCGGGCAGCACGTCGGACAGGGCCACCAGCGCCCGGTCAAAGCCGTCGTTCCCCAACCGGGGGCTCTCCAGCCCCGTCCGGTACCCCTCCCGGATGGGAAGGGACACCGCGGCCCGCACCCCGGCGCCGGGGGTGTTCTCCAGCACCAGCACGCCGCCGTGGACCTCCGCGATAGTCCGGGCCAGCCGCAGGCCGAAGCCCGCGCCGGACTCCGGCGACAGCGCCACGGAGCCGTCCGGCTCCTGAAAGAGGCGGGCCATGGTTTCCTCGGCCATCCCCGCGCCCTCATCGCCCACGGTGAGCACCGCACGCTTTCCCCGGGCGGCCAGCGTCACCGTCAGCGTTCCGCCGGGCCGGGCCGCCTTGGCCGCGTTGGACAGCAGGGCGTACAGCAGCTGCTCCAGCAGCTCCTGATCCGCCAGCGTCACCAGCGCCGTCCGGTCCGCCTGAAACTTCACCGCGAGATCCGCCGCGGCCAGCAGTTCGCCCGCGTGCGCCGCCGCGCCCTGGCACCAGTCCACCAGATTCATGGTGGCGAAAACGGCCCGCAGCTCGTCCTCGTCCTCCAGCCGCCGGGCAAGCTCCCGCTCGTTCAGCACCCGCATGGCCCGGCACGCCGCCCGGCTGGCTGCCGCCAGATAGGGCCGGTCCTCCTCCGCCGCCCGCCGCTGGAGCAGCTGCACCGCCGCGGAAATTTCGCTCAGCCGCGCCCGCAGCGCGCCGTCCACCTGCCGCGGCTCGGCGGATAATGGCTCAGTATTCAAGCGGATCCCCCCTGTCCTGTCATTCTATGCGCCCCGGCGTTCCGGCTCTCTCCGCCGGATCCTCCGTATCCCGCATATTTTTCGTATTTTTCGTCGATTATATCAGAAAACGGCCATTGCAACAAGAGCATTGTTGAAAGTTCTGCCATGCTTTTCCGTTGCATCTGCCTAAAATAAAAAATCCAACCACTGTTTCCCTTGCAAAAACGGAAAACTACGATATAATGATGTGCGGGATGTATCTTCCCATACCCGCCAGTTTCTGTCTGTCCGGCGGCAGCCGCCTTTTCCCGCCGCTCATCCCCCGCAGTTTCGTGATCCATCGGCGTTCCGCCGTTATCATTTTGAAGGAGTGTTACGAATGAGCATCAAAGTAGGCATCAACGGTTTTGGCCGCATCGGCCGCATGGTTTTCCGCGCCAGCGTCAACCACCCCGACATCGAGATCGTGGGCATCAACGACCTGTGCCCCGCCGACTATCTGGCATACATGCTGAAGTATGATACCATGCACGGCCGGTTCGACGGCGAGGTCTCCTCCACCGAGGACGCCATCGTGGTCAATGGCAAGGCCATCCCCGTCTTCGCCGAGCGCGACCCCGCCAACATCCCCTGGGGCAAGGTGGAGGCCGAGTACGTGGTGGAGTCCACCGGCCTGTTCCTGACCAAGGAGAAGGCTCAGGCCCACATCGCCGCCGGCGCCAAGAAGGTCGTCATGTCCGCCCCCTCCAAGGACGACACCCCCATGTTCGTCTGCGGCGTCAACCTGGACGCCTACACCCCCGACATGACCTTCGTGTCCAACGCCTCCTGCACCACCAACTGCCTGGCCCCCATCGCCAAGGTGCTCAACGATAACTTCGGCATCAAGGACGGCCTGATGACCACCGTCCACTCCGTCACCGCCACCCAGAAGTCCGTGGACGGCCCGTCCATGAAGGACTGGCGCGGCGGCCGCGCGGCCACCGGCAACATCATCCCCTCCTCCACCGGCGCGGCCAAGGCCGTGGGCAAGGTCATCCCCGCCCTGAACGGCAAGCTCACCGGCATGAGCATGCGGGTGCCCACCCTGGACGTCTCTGTGGTGGATCTGACGGTGAAGCTGGCGAAGCCTGCCTCCTACGAGGACATCTGCAAGGCCATGAAGGAGGCCTCCGAGGGCGAGCTGAAGGGCATCCTGGGCTACACCGACGAGGATGTGGTTTCCTCCGATTTCTTGGGTGATCCCCGTTCCTCTATTTTTGACGCTAAGGCCGGCATTGCCCTGACGGACACCTTCGTGAAGGTGGTTTCCTGGTACGACAACGAGTGCGGCTATGCCAATAAGATGGTGGAGCTGATCCAGCACATGTCCGCTGTGGACCACAGGTAAAACCAAATTGCGAAAAGGACGCGGCTGAAGGTAGTTTCCAATAAGACAGTATGAGAACATTACTGACATAGGGTAGCTGCCGTACAGGAGTGCGACAAGAAAAAT
>CAKUKL010000018.1 GCA_934662925.1 uncultured Oscillospiraceae bacterium
GGCCAGCGCGTTGCTGCCCACAAACTGGCCGACGATGATGGAGTCGGCGGTGTTGTACATCTGCTGGAGCAGATTGCCTAAGATCAGCGGAATGGAGAAGAGCAGGATGCGCTTCCAGATGCTGCCCTCGATCATCAGGTTCATCTTCGCGGCGTCCACCACGGTCTCTTCCTTTTGAAGCGTCTTGTTTTCCACGTTTGCGCCCCTTTGCATACATTAAAATACAGTGCGGGCAGAAAAGCCCGGTCCGGATTGTCAAGTATACGCACCTTGCGGGCCGATTGCAAGACGGCGGGGGATTTTTCTCGCATTTGTACGAAGGCGGGCGGGCACAGCCCCGGCGTTTTTGCCGCAAAACGCAGAGAACGCCGCCTGATTTCCTGTCATCGGTGATTTTTCATATTCAGCCGCGGAGGATCTGCTCCGCCACCCGGATGCCGTCCACGGCGGCGGAGGTGATGCCCCCGGCGTAGCCCGCGCCCTCGCCGCAGGGGTACAGCCCCCGGAGGGCGGGGGACTGGTACGTTTCGTCCCGGAGGATGCGCACCGGGGAGGAGGAACGGGTCTCCACGCCGGTGAGGATGGCGTCCGGGTCGTTGAAGCCCCGGAGCTTCCGGTCAAAAATGGGCAGGGCCTCCCGGAGGGTGTCCAGCACGTAATCGGGCAGAGCGCCGTCCAGCGTCCCCCAGCGGACGCCGGGGCGGTAGGTGGGGAGGATGCTCCCCGGCCCGGCGGAGGGGCGGCGGGCCAGAAAATCCTCCACCCGCTGGGCGGGGGCGGAAAAATCCCCGCCGCCCATGCGGAAGGCGGCCTGTTCCCACTGTTCCTGAAAGCGCACCCCGGCCAGCGGATCGTCTCCGCCGAAGTCGTCGGGGCCGACCCCAACCAGAAAGCCGCCGTTGATGTTTTTCCCGTCCCGGGCCCGGAGGCTCATGCCGTTGGTCACCACCTGACCGGGGGCGGAGGCGGCGGCCACCACCTGCCCGCCGGGGCAGACGCAGAAGGTGAAGGCCGACCGGCCGGAGGGCAGGTGGCAGGCCAGCTTGTAGTCCGCGGCGGGGAGCCTGTCCCAGAAGTCCCCGAACTGGGCCCGGCTGATCTTTTCCTGATCGTGCTCGATGCGCACGCCGATGGCGAAATTTTTCCGCTCCATGGGCAGGCCCGCGTCCAGCAGCATCCGGAACGTGTCCCGGGCGGAGTGACCGGGGGAGAGTACCAGCACCTCGCAGGGCAGCTGATAGGTTTCCCCCTCCGCCGTGACGGCGGCGGAGGTCAGACGCCCGTCCGTGCCGGAAAGGCCGGTAAGCTGGTGGCCGAAGCGCACCTGCGCCCCCAGCGACAGCAGCTCCTCCCGCATGGAGCGCACCACGTTCCGGAGCACGTCGGTGCCGATGTGGGGCTTGTGGGAGTACCGGATGTCCTCCGGCGCGCCGTGGGAGACGAACACGTCGAACACGTGGCTGATCCGGGGATCGTTGATGCCGGTGGTGAGCTTGCCGTCGGAAAAGGTGCCCGCGCCCCCCTCGCCGAACTGGACGTTGGAGCGGTCGGACAGTTCCCCGCCGCTCCAGAAGCGTTCCACGTCGGCGGTGCGGGCATCCACGTCCCGGCCCCGCTCCAGCACGATGGGGGCAAGGCCCGCCCGGGCCAGCGTCAGGGCGGCGAACAGCCCCGCCGGGCCCATGCCCACCACCACCGGCGGGTGGGCCGGGCGGCGGTTCACCTCCGGCAGGACGTAGGGCTGCTCCTCCCAGCGGGCCACGCCCCTGGGAGCGCGGCGGAGGATTCGGTCCTCATGGCGCACCTCCGCCCGGACGGAGCACACCAGATGGACGTCCTGCTTTTTCCGGGCGTCGATGGACTGCCGGATCAGGACGGCGGACAGGACGTCCGCACTCCGGACGCCCAGCGCCCGGGCGGTTTTTTCTCTCAATTCATCCTCACCGGCCCCGACGGGCAGGCGGAGGTTGGATACTGTCAGCATATCATCACCAGAGTTCTTTGAGCCGGCCGAGACCGGCGGCATGGAAATTTGACCATTATTATATCACGGACTGGGGGCCGGGACAATGCTCCGGGACGGAAAAACCGCCGGGCGCGGCGGCCCGGCGGTCTGCGTATGCGTTTATTTCGGTCCGTACTGACGGGCGATCCGCTCCAGATGGGCTTTCAGCACCAGATTGATGTAACTGGACAGGGAGCGGTCCTCGGCTTCGGCCAGCTGTCTGGTCTGCTCCAGAACGGGGATGTCCAGAACGATGCTGACGCTTTTCTTCAAGGGTTTCATCGGTATCACCTCACACGAAATAATACTATGATACGGGAAAATCATTTGACTATTCGTGCAAAATACGATAAATTAGTGTTGACCAATATGAAGGGAGTGGCAAATATGGAAGAAAGCAGATTCGACCGGTGCTATGAGGACTTTCTGAACAGTCATGCCTGCGACGTGGGGCACGACGCCATCTTTGAGCTGACGAAGGATGCGTTTGCCGCCGGATGGAGGGCGGCGGGGGGAGACCCCGATCAGGCCCCGCCCATCAAGAAGAGCCTGCGGGAGCTTCGGGCGGAGGGGCTTCTTGAAAAACAGAAGGAATGACCGTTGCAATTCCGGGCGGAGCGTGGTATAATCCTCGCACTTTAACAAGTCAGTGCGACAGGAGGAGAAAGCCTTGATCCGGCTTGCGACTGAACACGATCTGGCGGCGGTGGCCGCCATTTACGACGAGATTCTAGACCACGAGGCGGCCACGGTGAGCTACACCAACTGGCAGAAGGGAAAGTACCCCTGCCGGGCCACGGCGGAGAACGCTCTGCAAAAGGGCTGGCTCTACGTCATGGAGGAGGACGGGCAGACGGTGGCCGCCGCCATCCTCAACCACGAGCAGCTGCCGGAGTACGACAAGCTGCCGTGGCAGTATCCGGCGGCGGGGGACGAGGTGTTCGTTATTCACACCCTGTGCGTGCCGCCGTCTCAGGCGGGGCATGGCCGGGCCCGGGCCTTCGTGGCCTTTGCCGAGGAGCTGGGCCGGGAGAAGGGCAGCACCGTCATGCGGCTGGACACCTACGAGGGCAACGCGCCCGCGCTGGCCATGTATCCGAAGCTGGGCTACCGCACCGTGGGCAAGACCATGTTCCACTTCCAGAACCTTATCTGGGAGAACCTGACCTGCTTTGAAAAAACTCTGTAAACGAAAATCCCCTGCATGACCGATTCGGTCATGCAGGGGATTTTTTGATTCTTTTTACTGTTCCAGCAGCTTTTCGCCGGCGGTGTAGATGTCGCCCGCGCCCACGGTGAGGATCAGGTCCCCGGGCTGGGCCAGACGGCGGAGGACGGCGGTGACGTTATCCAGCGTGGGGCAGTAGACGCTGCCGGGGATCTGCTCCGCCAGATCTTTGGAGGAGATGCCCAGCGTGTTGGTCTCCCGGGCGGCGTAGATCTCGGCCAGCACGGTGACGTCCGGGCGGCGGAGCACCTTCACGAAGTCGTCAAACAGCTCGTGGGTGCGGGAGTAGGTGTGGGGCTGGAAGGCGCAGATGACCCGCTTGTAGCCGAGGGTGGAGGCGGTGTCCAGCAGGGCGGCCAGCTCGCCGGGGTGGTGGGCGTAGTCGTCGTAGACCTGCGCGCCGTTGTACTCGCCCTTGTGCTCGAACCGGCGGCCGGGCAGGCGGAAGTCCCGCAGGCCCTGCTCCACGGCGGAGCCGGGAACGTGGAGGGACATGGCGGACGCGGCGGCGGCCAGCGCGTTCTTCACGTTGTGGATGCCGGGGACGGCCAGCTTGATGTGGGCGTAGACACTGCCGTTGTGCACCGCGTCAAACTCGCCGCAGCCGCGGTCGAAGGTCAGGTTTTCCGCGTGGACGTCGCCCTTTTCCACGCCGAAGGTGAGGATGGGCCGGGTCTCGCCCGCCAGGGTGAGCATGGTGTTTTCGTCCTCGCAGTTGGCGATGATGAGACCGCCGTCGGGGATACGGTCGGCGAAGGCCCGGAAGGAGTGCTCCACGTCGGCAAGATCCTTGAAGAAGTCCAGATGGTCGGCCTCGATGTTCAGGATCACCGCAATGGTGGGGAAGAAGGACAGGAAGGAGTTGCAGTACTCGCAGGACTCCAGAATGATGGTGTCCCCCCGGCCCACCCGGTGGCCGGAGCCGAGGAGGGGCAGGGTGCCGCCGATCATGACGGTGGGATCCATCCCGGCGGCCATGATGATCTGGGTGCACATGGAGGTGGTGGTGGTCTTGCCGTGGGTGCCGGAGATGCACAGGGCGTTCCTGTAGTCCTGCATGATGGAGCCCCACGCCTGCGCCCGCTCGAATACCGGGATGCCCGCGGCCCGGGCGGCGGCGATCTCCGGGTTGTCGTCGTGGGCGGCGGCGGTGCGGATGACGCAGCCCGTCCCCGCGATGTTCTCCGCTTTCTGCGGGCCAACGAAGACCCGAATGCCCAGAGAGCGCAGATGGTCCACCTTGTCGCTCTCGTGCCAGTCGGAGCCGGAGACGATCACCCCCGCGCCGTGGAGCACCTCGGCCAGCGGAGCCATGGACACGCCGCCGATGCCCACCAGATGGGCGCGGAGGCCGGGCTGTATATAGTCACGGATGTTATCGGTATGATTGACGATCATAAATCCACCCCATATAAAAGGCGCAAAGCGCGCCGTTTTCGTGCGTTTCTTTGAAACAATTCATTATACTCATTCTGCCGCTGGCTGTCAATTCCAGTGTAAGCGCCGGAGCCGGAATTTATACTGAATCGGACGAAACCGGGGCATATTCCGGCGGCGGGCGGGAAATACTGGGGGACGAGGTGATGCTTGCATGGATCTGTCCGAACTTTCCAACCAGCAGTACAACGAATACGTCAGCGCGAAGGCGGAGCCGTCCCCCATCTGGAAGGATATGGCGTGGGCCTTCTGCGTGGGCGGGCTCATCTGCACCGGCGGGCAGGCGCTGTCCAACCTGTACCAGAGCTGGGGCGTCAGCCGGGAGGACGCGGGCACGTGGGTGTCTATCACGCTGGTGTTTCTTGCGGCGCTGCTCACCGGGCTGGGGGTGTTCGACGACATCGCCAAGCGGGCGGGGGCGGGCACGCTGGTGCCCATCACGGGCTTTGCCAACGCCATGGTGTCCCCGGCGCTGGAGTTCAGATCGGAGGGCGCCATTCTGGGCACCGGCGCCCGGCTGTTCACCGTGGCCGGGCCGGTGCTGGCCTACGGCATTTCCGCCAGCGTGGTGTACGGCCTGATTTTGTGGATCGTCGGGTTGTTCTGATACGGCGGAGCGCACACAAAGAAACCCCCCCGGCCGCAGGCCGGGGGGTTCCTTTGCTTGTTAGAAGATCACGGTGAGCAGCATCTTGAACTGCTCCAGACCGTACACGGCGTGGGGGTGCCCGGCGGGCATGATGATGGATTCGCCGCAGTTGACCACGTGGGGCACGCCGTCGATGGTGATGCGGCCGGTGCCGTCCAGCACGGTGATCATGGCGTCACCGCCGGACTCGTGGGTGCTGATCTCCTCGCCCTTGTCGAAGGAGAAGAGGGTCAGGCTCACGTGGTCGTTCTGGGCCAGCGTCTTGCTGACCACCTGACCGGCCTGATACTCCACCTGTTCCTTCAGAACCAGGACCTGAGACTTTTCAATGTTTTTCGTTTTGCCGTTCATAGGAAAGACCTCCGTTAATCGCAGTATTTTGAACGCTTCTGCCATTATAATGTCTACTGAATAAACCACTTTGCGGTTTATTCACACGGCGTATGCCGTGTAATTCCGTAAAAACGGCTTTTTACCGTTTTATGGAATTCAGACATTGTTACAATGCGTATTTCCATTGGTGTGGAGTACCACACCAATGGAAGGTGCAAGGTTTTTGCGCAAAAATGTGCAAAAACCTTGCACCTGAACAAAGCCGGTTGACCTTGAAAGCCTTGGCTTTCAAGACTTCCGGCTTCGTTCCGCACGCATTATTATAGCACATCGGATGCCGGATTCATACCCCCCGCGCTTGTTTTGTCCCCGCGAAAATGCTATACTGGGCAAAAAGACGCCTGACCCCGCCCGCCGTGCTTTTAATGTGTTTTTAAGGAAGAATCAATTCCAATCCGGCGGCCCGGGGGCTATACTCCTTATGTCAATGAAAATCGGGAGGTGTGCAGCCATGGAGATCACACTGGAGCAGGTGGAAAAGGTGCGCAGCTGCACCGGAGCCTCCTATGAGGAGGCCAAGGCGGCGCTGGAAGCGGCGGGGGGCAGCGTGCTGGACGCGGTCATCCTGCTGGAGCAGCGGGGCAAGGGCGGCGCGCCGGAGGGCGGCTACTCCACCCGGGAGCCGTCCCCGCCGCCGGAGCCGGAGCCTGCCCGGCCCCACCGGCTCAGCTGGCCGGAGGTCTGGCGGGCGCTGCGGAGCCTGATGAAAAACTGCCTTGCCATCTCGCTGGAGATCTGGAAAAAGGGGCGCATGACCTGCATGATCCCGCTGATCATCGCCGTCATCCTCTGCGTGATCCAGCCCTATCTCTGCGGGGCGCTGCTGCTGGTGGGGCTGTGCTTCGGCTACCGCATCCATATTTCCGGCCGGGGGACGGAGGACTGGGGCGAACAGCTCAACCAGTTCGCCGATCAGGTGGGCGACATCGTCAACGACGCTGTGCGCCAGCTCCGGCGGGACAGAAACAACACAAAGAAATGAGGGACGCGTGATGGCGGATAAGATCCTTCTGGTGGAAGACGAGGAAAAGCTGGCCCGCATGGTGGAGCTGGAGCTGAAATACGAGGGCTACGAGGTGGGCAAGGCGGCGGACGGCCGGACGGGCCTTGAGATGGCGCTGACCGGCGACTACGACCTGATTTTGCTGGACATCATGCTGCCCGCCCTCAACGGCATGGAGGTGCTCCGCCGCCTGCGGCGGGAGAAGCTGGTGCCGGTGATCATGCTCACCGCCCGGGACACCGTCATGGATAAGGTGGCCGGGCTGGACGCCGGGGCGGACGACTATATCACAAAGCCCTTTGCCATCGAGGAGCTGCTGGCCCGCATCCGGGCGGCCCTCCGGAACAAGGCGGAGGGGGCTGCCGCCGTGCCCGAGCAGGTGGGCAAGCTCACCGCCGGGCCGCTGGTCATGGACGTGGACCGCCACGAGGTGGAGGTGGACGGCAAGCCGGTGGAGCTCACCCGCCGGGAGTTCGATCTGCTGAAATACCTGCTGGAGAACAAGGAGAAGGTGGTCACCCGTGAGGTGCTGCTGGACAACGTCTGGGGCTTTGACTTCGTGGGCGAGACGAATACCGTGGACGTTTACATCCGCTTCCTCCGCTCCAAGATCGACGAGAAATTCGGCGTGAAGCTCATCCACACCGTCCGGGGCGTGGGGTACGTCATCCGGGAGGAGTGAGGGCCATGGCCAACGAAACGCAGACCCAGCAGAGCCAGCACTCCTCGCTGGTGGCCCGGCTGAACGCCCGGCTGCTGGTGCGGCTGGTGGGCATTTACTTCTGCATGGATGTGCTGCTCACCGTCCTGTGTCTGGGCGGGATGCTGGCGTGGGCGGAGACGAAGTGCTCCGGCATCGCGGACCTTGTGGACCAGCGGGGGGTGCCCTCCGCCGAGGCCACCGAGTGGATGGAGGCGGGCAACTACACCGTGGCGGCGCTGGACCGGGAGGTGCAGGGCTGGGACTGGAGCTGGATGCCCCTGCCGGAAAACCTCCGGGACGGGCGGCACTCCCTGTCCGGCCGGGGGGGCGTGCTGCTGTTCGCCTTCTGGCAGAAGGGGGACGGCCACGCGGCCTACACCGTGGAGCTGCCCAACGACGGCCAGCCCTACGCCATCACGCTGGATATGTCTGGGCCCACCCGGCTCATGGCCATCGCCATACAGGTGCTGCTCATCTGCCAGCTCATCTCCCTTGTGTCCAACCTCTTTAAGAACGCGGGCACCATCCGCAAGGTGCTCCGCCCCATCCAGGATCTGGCCGCCACGGCCAACCGGCTGGGCAGCGTGTCCTCGCCGGAGGAGCTCCAGAAGCTGGCCCTCCAGCTGGGCCAGATCGACGACGCCCATCTGGACGCCCGCATCCCCGTGGACGGCACCCAGAAGGAGCTGAAAAATCTGGCGCAGGCCATCAACGCCATGCTGGACCGGATCAACCAGTCCTACCGGGCGCAGATGCGCTTCGTGTCCGACGCGTCCCACGAGCTGCGCACCCCCATCGCCGTCATTCAGGGGTACGCCAACCTCCTCAACCGCTGGGGCAAGGACGACCCAGACGCCATGCAGGAGTCCATCGACGCCATCACGCAGGAGGCCCAGTCCATGAAGGAGCTGGTGGAGCAGCTGCTGTTCCTCGCCCGGGGGGACAACGACTCCCTCGTGGTGGAGCCGGAGGTGTTCGACCTGACGGCGGTGGCCGGGCAGGTCATGCGGGACAGTCAGGTCATCGACCAGACCCACCCCATGGAGGCCAGCTGGGAGCAGCCGGTGTTCGTCAACTGTGACCTCGGCCTGACCAAGCAGGCCATCCGCATTCTGGTGGACAACGCCATCAAGTACACCCCGGCGGGGGGCGCCGTCACCATGGCGGTGGAGGAAAAGGACGGCATGGCCCGCCTGTCCGTCACCGACGAGGGCATCGGCATCTCGCAGGAGGCCCTGCCCCACATTTTCGACCGGTTCTACCGGGCGGACGAGTCCCGCACCCGGCAGACCGGCGGCTCCGGCCTCGGCCTGTCCATCGCCAAGTGGATCGTGGAGCGCCACGGCGGCTGGATGGAGGTGGTGTCCCGCCAGAACGTGGGCACCAGAATGACCATCGTGCTGCCCGCCGTGCCCATGCCGGGAGAATAAACAATATTGTAGGCGCGGAGGTGTTTTCGTGGTAAAAAGACGGTATGTGATCCTTGCGTTCCTTCTGCTCGTGATCGGCGCCGCCATGGCGCTGTGCGGCGGAGTGCTTCTCCGCCGGATGGGCGTGTGGCTCTCCGGTTTCTGCATCATTGCCGTGGGCTGTGGCTTTTACCTGAAGAGCGTCCGGTGCCCCCACTGCGGGAAGTACGCCCTCCGGCTCCGGCCCTTTGCGTCCAACGCCGGATACTGCCCCAGATGCGGGGAATTCGTGGAATATTTTTGAGAGAGGAACAATCCGCCCCGGGCGCGTAAGCGCCCGGGGCGGGGCCTTTTTATGCCCTCCGGTCATAGTCCGGCGGGCTTTTTCGGGTTCAAAGGATCTCTCTTGTAGTGTCGACGGTACGGAGATACCGGGTGTAGAGGCAGGCGAGCAGCAGCTGCATGTTTTCCACGCCGTCCTCCAGCGTCAGCCCCGTAACGGTGCGGATCTTCTCCAGCCGGTAGCGCAGGGTGTTCTTGTGGATGGACAGATCGTCGGCGGCCCGCTGCACATTCTGTCCCCGGCGGAGATAGGCTTCTGCCGTCTGGACCAGATCGGTGCCGTGGGCCTTGTCGTACTCGCTGAGCTTGCTCAGCGCGCCGCCGGCCATGGCGTGGTAGACCATGGGGACATTGCCGGCGGCGAACAGATGCTGCAGGGCCAGATCCTGATAGAGATACAGACACTGGCCCGGCGCCGACGCCTGCCCCAACTGAAGGGCCAGCCCGGCGGTAGCGTAGTAGTGCGGGGCGTCCAGCAGGTTGGAGAAGCAGTCGCTCACCCCCAGCTTCAGCTGGTTGATGGACAGAAAGGAGATGAGCCGGCTGATGGGATAGTTGGAGAAAAAGTCGCGGGTCTCGCCGCTGATAAGATAGACGACGCAGTCGTCCAGCACGGCAAAAATGGCGTTGGGCAGCAGGAATCGGATGCCGTCGGCGATGTTGTTCTTCACGGAGGAGGACAGCATGCTTTGGGGCATGCTCAGCTTCAGAAGATGGATGTACGGGCCCACCCGGTGGCCCAGCGCCTGAAGGTGTTTGGCGAGGTTGCGCTCGTTGTTCATTTTGTTGTTGAGCAGATCGAGCAGAAAATACGAGAAGGCGATGCCGCGCTGGTTGGCGAAATACTGGCTCTTCTGGAGTTCCGCGGAGGCGAGCTTGGCAAAGTGCACCACCGTCTCCATGTCATGGGGCAGGAAGGGATGGTTCTGCTCCAGAACGTGGGCAAAGGCCACGATGGCGGAGCGGATGCGGATGGGCTCCACCATCATCCGCATGTTCAGGTGGCCCACTATGGTGTAGACCGGCATATCCGCGCTGCGGAAGCTGTCCTGCATGCCGCGCTCCTTGAACAGCTGCACATTCTCGTCGCTGACCCGGGCGAGCTCCAGTTCCTTGGCAAACACCGGGTCGTCCATCAGCTCCGGCGTCGGGCGGGTGAGGTATTCGTAGTTCAGCCCTGTCACCCACAGCGGGTTTCCCAGTACGCCTCCGGCAATCTCGGCCAGATACTGCAGGTTGATCTCCCGCATGAACGCTTCGTCGATCTCCTGAATGCCGGCCTCGATCTCCACCCGGTTGTCGAACATCTCATTGAGGTAGTTCATGATGTACAGCGGGTCGGTGTCCTCCGGCATGAGGAAGAGGTTGAATTTCAGTGGGATCTTCAGCAGCTCCGGGATCATGGACGGCCCGAACAGCAGCAGGCTCACGCACAGATCGTGACAGGTGCGCAGACAGTCCAGCGCCGTATCCGGGTCGTTGCACAGGTACAGCGTGTGTGCCAGCGGCACCGTGACTGAGCGGTCCAGCAGCTGCGACCGGACCAAAATCTGCGCCCCTTCGTCGGCTTTTTGATAGAGGGTTGGACTTCCGGACAATTCATCCAAAGCCTGTTTGATAAAGCGAATTTCCATAAAAACACCTGTTTTAACGAAAAAATGAACAAAAATGTTTGCGGAAACACTTTGCCGAATGTGGAGTTTGCACCGGCGGCGAAGAAGATTTAGATTTCTGTACAATGCAATAGTAATAACAGTATATTATAATAACCCTTGTAAATCAAGACGTTTTCACAGAAAAGACGTTCAGAAGGAGGAGTATTGATGAAAAACACCATCGTTTTTCCCAGCAGATATGTCCAGGGTCCCGGCGTGATCTGGGATCTGAAGGAATATATCAAGACCTTTGGCGGCAGAGGCTTCTTTATCTCCACCAAGTCCATGTACGACAAGATGTGCGAGGTGGCGGCCGAGTGTAACAGCATTGTGGAGCGCTTTACCGACGACTGCAACCGCCCCGCCATCGACCGGCTGAAGGAGAAGGCCGCGGCGGTCGGCGCCACCGTGGTGCTGGGTGTGGGCGGCGGACGTCCCATGGACACGGGCCGCGTGGTCGCCGATGAGTTGAACGTGCCCTACATCGCGGTGCCCACCGTGGCCTCCTCCGATGCGGCCTGCGCGTTCCTGTCCATCGTGAACAACACCCCTGAACAGGGCCCCGGCGTGGCTGAGTTCCACTTCTGCAAGACCAACCCCGTGCTGGTGCTGGCGGACGAGGAGCTTATTATCGGCGCCAAGCCCTATCTGCTGGCCTGCGGCATGGCCGACGCACTGAGCACCTGGTTCGAGGCGGAATCCTGCCAGGCCAGCGGCGCGCTGTGCTTCTCCGGCGGCGCCCGCACGGACATCGCCATGAGTATTGCCCGCCTGTGCTATGACCAGATCATGCTCTACGGCCGCGACGCCATGAAAGCCGCCCGGGAGGGCGTGATCACGCCTGCGTTCTCCAAAATCGTGGAGACGAACATTCTGGTTTCGGGCTGCGGCTTCGGCGGCTGCGGTCTGGCCACTGCCCATGGTCTGCACGGCTGCTTCGAGGAGCTGGCTAACGACGAGGGCCGGCACAATGAGCACGGCCAGCTGGTGGCCTTCAGCATTCTGGTCGGCATGTGGCTCAATAAGAAGCCTCTGGCGGAGATCGAGGCCATGTACAGCCTGTTCTATGACGTGGGCATGCCCATCACGCTGGGCGATCTGGGCTATACCAACCCCGACGAGAAGTTCCTGGACACTGTGACCAAGATCGCTCTGCGGGACAATATGCCCGGATTCCCCTACCGCTCCTTCCTGTACAACGAGCCCGTGCCCGTCAACTATGAGACGGTCCACGAGGCCCTCGTTACCGCCGAGGAGTTCGGCAAGGCCTATTACGAGCGCATGAAGAAGGCCTGAGCGGCAAAAATAGTCGACCCGCACGTGGAACACGTGTAGAAAATGTAAGGAGAATGAAAATGAAAAAGTACTTGTCCCTGTTTCTGGCGCTGGCGCTGGCCCTGTCCCTGTGTGCCTGCGGCAGCAGCAATCCCCCTGCTGATTCCCAGTCTCCCGCTGCTGACTCTTCTGCCCCCGCTGACTCCACTGCACCTTCCGAGCCCAGCACCGAAGGCGGCGCTGAGATCGCTCTGCTGATCCAGTACCCCAACGAAGCCGGCATCAACGACAAGTCTTACTGCCAGGCCTGCTGGGAGGGCGTTTCCGCCTATGCCGAGGCCAACGGCAAGACCTATGCCTACTATCAGCCCACCGACACCTCTCTGGAGGGCTATCTGGCTGCCTTTGAGTTGGCGGTGAACAACGGCGCCAAGGTCATCTGCTGCGCCAGCTACATGTTCGGTGATTCTCTGGCCGCGGCTCAGGAAAAGTGGCCCGATGTCCACTTTATCGGCGTGGACGTTATGACCCTGCCCTCCGTCGCGGAAAATACCTGCTCCATCGTGTTCAACACCACCGAGGGCACCTTCTTTGCCGGCGCTGCCGCCGTTTATGAGGGCTACACCAACCTGGGCGTGCTCAACGCCGTGGACAATCCCCCGGTAAACAGCTGGCAGTATGGCTTCATTCAGGGCGCCAACTGGGCCGCCGGTCAGCTGGGCCTGAGCGACGTGACCGTGAAGGCCTATTACGTGGGCTCCGGAGAGGCTTCCCCCGAGGTGCAGGCGCTGGCCTCCACTTGGTATGAGAGCGGCGTGCAGTGCATCTTCGCCAACATGGGCGGCGGCAACACCTCCATCTTCTCCGCCGCCGAGGCTTCCGGCACCGTAGCCATCGGCTGCGATACCGACCAGGCCGGCGAGAGCGAGACCGTCATCACCTCCGCCATCAAGGAGCTGGGCAAGGAGCTGGGCGTTGCGCTGGATTCCTACTACAACGACACCTTCAAGGGCGGCGTTGTCACCACCGTCGGCGTTAAGGACGACGCCGTGGGCCTGGCCATCGGCAGCAGCCGCATGACCAAGTATACCGCGGATCTCTACGCTGAGCAGTACCAGATGATGAAGGATGACGTGGACGGCATGTACTCCAGCCTCATCAACTTCGGCCAGGTCGCCGACCTCAACGAGCTGGCGTCCAAGATGACCAACATCACCGTTACGGTCATCGCCGACTAATCCCCGCGACCAACTGATCCAAGACGCTCCCGGCGGAGAGGATCCTCCGCCGGGAGTCAAATCATTGGCGGGCATACCTGCCGCGGCGAACGGA
>CAKUKL010000019.1 GCA_934662925.1 uncultured Oscillospiraceae bacterium
CGTCGTACATGACGTGATAACCCCAGTAGGCGCTGCTGGAAGAGGTATCGCCCTCGTGCTTGACGATGCCGGTGTCGCCCGCACTGTGGGTGGTGCCGAAGAGCCAGTCAAGGATCTCGGCAGAGTAGCTGCTGTTCTTGGCGACCTTGGTGTACAGACCGTCGTTGTTCGGATTGCCGTCGGAATCCACGTCCTCGGTGTACTTGGCGATCAGGGTGTTGAAGGCGTCCTCGGTCTGTTCACCAGCCTGATACTCGGCCAGAATGCTGTCGGCCTTCTCCTGCGCGGCGGCCCAGGCTTCGTCGGTGGGGGCGACGGTGTTGCCGTCGTCATCCGTGGTGGTCTCGGCGCGGATCAGGATGTGACGGAAGTCGGCGGTGGGGTCCTGAGAAAGCTTGCGCTCGTGCAGGGCCACGACATAGAAGCCGGACTCGCCGTTCTCCACGATGGCGGTATCGCCGTCCTTCATGGCAAAGAGCTTCTCGCTGAAGGCGGAGGAGGAGATGCTGCTGCCCACGTTGGAGGCGTGGTCGGCGGAGTTGTTGGTGCCCAGCTTGTACTCCTCGATCAGGCTCTCAATGGAAGTGCCGTCGTTCAGAGCGTCCAGAGCGGCCTCGGCATTCGCCTTGGCGGTGTCCAGAGCCTCGGTCTCAAGGGCGGCCTTCTCGTCGTCGCTCAGGCCCAGATCGTTGCCGTCGGCATCCGTGGTGGCCACGGCCTCGGGGGTGAAGTAGAGGTAGGAGTACTCAAAGGTATCCAGATTGTCCTTGTTCTCGTTGTAGTAGGCATCGAGATCAGCGTCGGTGTAGGTCAGGCTGTCGGAGTAATCACTGCTGTAGGCGCTGGCCACGGCGACCTTGGTCACGATGGACTTGAAGGCGCCGGGGGTCATGTAGCGGCCATACTGTGCCTTCAGGTAAGCGCCGTAGCTGTAGCCGCTGGAAGAAGCGGCAGCCTTGGCGCTGGCGATCTGCTCGGCCACGTCGTCGGCCACACTGCTGTCGGTGTAGCCCTCCTTGACGGCGGCGTCGTACAGAGCGGTGACCTGCTTCATGCTCTCCAGAGCGGACTCAAGGAAGCTGTCGCGGTAGGTCTTGCCGGTTTCGGTGTCGATGACGGTATCGTCAGAGGGGGCGGACATGCCGAAATAATAGTAGTACATGAACTGACTGTAGCGGGCGTTCTGGTAGAAATAGCTCACGTCGTTGACGGTGTAGTTGGTGCCGTTGACGGTAGCGGCGGTCTGGCCGCGCTGGAAAATGCCGGAGTTCCAGACCAGAAGGGCAACGACCAGTACCGCGATGACCACGCCGATCACTGTGTACCGCCGGACCTTTCTTTTATAGGCTGCGGCTTTCTGCTGGGCCTGGACGTCGCGCTCAGACGGGCCGGAACCCTGCCGCTGTTTTCTCTCTCTGGATGCGCTCATGGTATCAATCCTCTCAAAGTGTTGATTTTTCAGCCTTTTTTCAGCCTTCACAAAAAGGACAGAAAAGCACATCGGAAGATGTGCGGAACAGTCGTATTATAGCACGGCAGTCCGGACCTTGCAAGGAAAAAATCAAGGCGGAGCTGCAAAGCGGAAATTTTAACATTCTATACACAAAAAAGAAGGGAGAGTATGGTACTCTCCCTTCTGAAATGGCCGATTCCCCCGCCATGGCCGTGGAAGCCCGTTTAAAACCTGCACGAAAATGCAGGTGGGTCGCCTCCGCACTGGTTCGCTGCTTCCAACTTCCAACCTTCGCGGAGCGAAGGCCGGGAGGCCTGCAATCCGCAGCGCGAGTTTGGCGTCCCGTAAAATAAATGTGGGTTTAAAAGAACCTCTCACGTAGTTAAAACCCGGCAGGGGAGGGCGGAGTTATTCCTCTTCGTCCTCGTCGTCGAACAGCTCTTCCATGAACTGCTCGTACACGTCGTTCAGCTCGGTCTCGTCGTCGATGTCGGCCAGCAGCTGCTCGCCGTTCTCGTCCTCCATCACCCGCAGCAGGATCAGACCGAAGTCCTCGTCGTCCTCGTCCATGTCGGCGGGAACGAATGCCATGTAGGTGTTGCCCTGGCGCTCCAGCGTACCGAGGTGCTCCAGCTCGAAGTCGTTGCCCTCGTCGTCGGTCACGGTGATAAAGTCAGAGCCGTAATCTTCACTCATGGTAATTTCCTCCTTGTGCCCGCTCCAGGGCTGATGGCCTTATTGTAGCCGGAATGAAGAAAAAAAGCAAGAGGGGGAAGGGCGATTTCTGCCGCGAACTTTTGACGGCGGCGGGCCGGTGTCCGGAAGGGTGGACAACGGCCGGAAAATATGGTATACTACCTTGGAATTTTGTCAACCATTTCAACGCATAAGCGACGGAACCAACACCGGAGGTGTTTTCATGTCAAATACAAACGAGCATCGTCGGCCCCAGAATCACGGCGGCCGGCGGTTGATCCAGGAACCGCAGAAGGAGGAGTCCCAGCGGACCATGCCCCAGCGCCGGACGAAGAAGCGGCCCATCGGCGCCACCATCGCCATCCGCTTTTTTCAGGTGCTGGGCACGCTGATCCTCATCGGCATCGTCACCGGCGCGTTCATGGCCTGCTACGCCATGGTGTACGTCAAGACGGTCATCATGCCCAAGACGGACCTCGACCTGTCCGCCTACACCCTGAGCCAGAACTCTGTCATCTATTATCTCGATAAGGACACAGGATTATACCAGGAGCTGACCACGCTGGTGGGCGAAAAGAACACCGAGTGGGTGGACATCGAGGACATCCCGCAGGACCTGATCAACGCGGTGGTGTCCATTGAGGACAAGCGTTTCTGGGTGCATCACGGCGTGGACTGGTACCGCACGGGCGGCGCCATGGTGAATATGTTCATCGGAATGAAGAATAATTTCGGCGGCTCCACCATCACCCAGCAGCTCATCAAAAACCTGACGGAGTACGACGACGTCACCGTCACCCGGAAAATTCAGGAGATATTCACGGCCCTCGAGCTGGAAAAGAAGTACTCGAAGGACGATATTCTGGAGCTCTACTTCAACCTGATCTATCTGGGCAGCGACTGCTACGGCGTTCAGGCGGCGGCGCAGAAGTACTTTAATAAGGATGTGTCCGAGCTGACCCTCGCCGAGTGCGCGTCGCTGGCGGGCATCACCAACAACCCGTCCCTGTACGGGCCGTGGTCGTCGGTGGAGGTGACCCGGTGGAAGTGCTCCGAGTGCGAGCGCTACACCAACGCGGACACGAAGCCGGACATCTGCCCCAAGTGCGGCGCGAAGGACTCCTTCGGCGAGGCGGAGATCTGGACGTCCCACGAGTACAACAAGCAGCGGCAGGAGCTGATTCTGGAGCAGATGCTCAAGCTGGACCGCAATGGCGAGACGGTGACTGCCGGAAACGGCTACATCACGCAGGAGGAGTACGACGCCGCCGTGGCGCAGGACCTGAACTTCGCATCCCGCAATGGTAAGTCCGACGCGGACGGTGACGGCGTGACCGACAGCACCAGCAAGTATTCGTGGTACGTGGAGACCGTCATCAGTGAGGTCCGCGACGACCTGATGGAGGCCCAGGGGCTGAGCGCCAAGGCGGCTCTCCAGAAGGTGTACAGCGGCGGACTGTCCATCTACACCAACTACGACCCCGACGTGCAGGCCGCGGTGGACGCGGTCTATCAGGACCGGAGCAATCTGGACAAGACCTCCGCCGACGGTCAGCAGATCAAGTCCGCCATGACCATCGTGGACAACTCCAATGGCTACGTGGTGGCCATCGCGGGCGACGTGGGCATCAAAACAAAGGACCGCATCATGAACTGGGCGCTGGTCCCCCACCAGCCCGGTTCGTCCTTCAAGCCCCTGTCTGTCTACTCGCCCGCTATTGAGATGGGCCTCATCACCCCGGCGTCGGTCATTGACGATAACCCGCTGACGCTTGACGGCAACGTCTGGCCCCGGAATGACGGCAGCTCCTACAAGGGCCTGATGACCGTTCAGCTGGGCCTTGCGCGGTCACTGAACACCATCGCCGTGCGCACCCTTCAGCTGGTGACGCCGGAGGCGTCCTTCCAGTTCCTGACGGAGCGCTACGGCCTGACCACGCTGGAATCCGGCCGCACCAACAGCAAGGGCAAGTACCTCACTGACATCGGCCTTTCCCCGCTGGCCATGGGCGGCCTGACCGATGGCGTCAGTACCTATGAGATGGCGGCGGCCTTTGCCACCTTCCCCCGGAACGGCGTCTATACCGAACCCACCACCTATCTGAAGGTGACGAAGGGCACCGGCGCGGAGGAGACTGTTCTGCTGGACAACACGCCCCGTGAGGAGCAGGTCATCAAGAGCTCCACAGCCTATTATATGAACTCCATGCTGAAAAACGCTGTCCAGAGCGGCACCGGCACCCCGGCCCGGATCTCCGGCATGACCGTGGCCGGTAAGACCGGCACCACCAACGACAGCTACGCCCGCTGGTTTGCCGGTTACACCCCGTACTACACCGGTGTGGTGTGGGTCGGCTACGAGTACAACGCGGAGATCAAGGGCTTCTCCACCAACCCTGCCGTGACCATGTGGAAGAAGGTCATGACCATTCTCCACGAGGATCTGGAAAACAAGGACTTCCCCAACACGGAGGAGACGGTGAAGGCCAGCATCTGCACCTGCTGCGGCAAGCTGGCGATCGCCGGTGTGTGCGACGCGGACATCCGGGGCGAAAGCCAGATCCAGTCCTTTGCGTTTGTGAAGGGCGACGAACCGACGGACTCCTGCACCTGCCATGTGCCCCTTGAGGTGTGTACGGACAGCCCCATTCTCGACGCCAACGGCAACCCCACCGGGCGCTACCGTCTGGCCGGGGAGCACTGCCCGGAGGAGAGCCGCAAGACCGTCTATGTGGTGGATTACGAGCGTGAGCTTGCCACCGACGCGGCGGCCATCGGCGACTACACCGCCCTGCGGGCCTACTACACCGATCTGGGCGACCCCGTGTGCGACGTCCACGACGGTACGCCGACGGACCCCGACCCGTGGCCCAGCGACTGGCCCACGGACGACCCGTCTCTGCCCAGCGAGTGGGTGTGGCCCAGTGTGGAGCCGACGCTCCCGCCGGAGCCGACGACGTCGGTGGAACCTGAGCCGGACCCCGAGCCGTCATGGTCCTTCGAGCCGACGCCCGGAGATTAATCTTTCGAAAAAGCAGAAAAAGAGGAAGGGAAGGTTCCCTTCCTCTTTTTCCTTTGAGCATTTCGCCGGGTTCCCGTAGAAAAATAAAGGAAAAAACGGCGAAACAGTGCTTGCAGAATGTGCACCGTGGTGATACAATAGACCGCGATATGGAGACAGAATATAGAGGAAAAGAGGGAACCGTATGTCTCAGACGCCGAAATATTTTATTGTGGAAGCGGAGGCTCTGCCGGAAATTTACCTGAAGGTGGCGGAGGCGAAGCGCCTGATGGAGACCGGCGAGGTGTCCACCGTGAACGCCGCCACCCACAGGACGGGCATCAGCCGCAGCGCGTTCTATAAGTACCGGGACGCCATCCGTCCGTTTCAGGATATGCTCCACGGGCGCATCGTGACCATTCAGGCCATGCTGCGGGACGAGCCAGGGGCGCTGTCCAATGTGCTCAACCTGCTGGCGGAGATGAGCGCCAACGTGCTGACCATCAATCAGGCCATTCCCGGCGGCGGCAGCGCGGCGGTCACCATCGGCCTTGAGACCTCCGGCCTGAACGGCACGCTGGAGGATCTGCTGGATGCGGTCGGAAAGGCCGAGGGTGTCATCCGCTGCAACGTGCTGGCGGGCTGAAACAGAAACTATCCCAATGAGGTGAAAATATGGTCAATGTTGCGATTTTGGGCTTCGGGACCGTGGGTTCCGGCGTGGCGGAGGTGCTGACCGGCCATGAGGACAGCATTTCCCGCAAGATCAACGATTTTATCCGTCTGAAATACATTCTGGATGTCCGGAAATTCCCGGGCAGCCCCTATGAAAACTGCTTTGTGGACGATTTTTCCATCATTGAGTCCGACCCCGAGGTGGACATCGTGGTGGAGACCATCGGCGGCGCCACCGTGGCGCTGGATTACACCCGCCGGGCGCTGGAGGCGGGGAAGAGCGTGGTCACCTCCAACAAGGAACTGGTGGCGGCCCACGGCTATGATCTGCTCCAGCTGGCCAAGAGCAAGGGCGTGAGCTACCTCTTCGAGGCCAGCGTGGGCGGCGGCATCCCCATTATCCGGCCCCTGTCACAGTGTCTGGCCGCCAACGATATTCTGGAGATCTACGGCATTCTCAACGGCACCACCAACTATATCCTCACCCGGATGATCCGGGCGGGATTGCCTTTCGAGACGGCGCTGAAGGAGGCGCAGGACAACGGTTACGCCGAGCGCGATCCCTCCGCCGACATCGAGGGCCACGATGCCTGCCGCAAGATTTGCATTCTGGCGGCCATCGCCTTTGGCCGCCACGTTTACCCGGAGCAGGTACCCACTGAGGGCATCACCGGCGTGACGCTGGCCGATGTGGACTACGCCGGGGCGGCGGGGAAGAAGATCAAGCTGCTGGGCCGGGCGGTCCGGATGGAGGACGGCAAGGTCTGCGCCTATGTGGCCCCTCATCTGGTGGATGCCAGCCACCCGCTGGCCGGTGTGGACGACGTGTTCAACGGTATTTCCGTCCGGGGCGACGCCATCGGCGACGTGATGTTCTACGGCCGGGGCGCGGGCAAGCTGCCCACCGCTTCCGCCGTGGTGGCCGACATTATCGACGCGGCTAAGCATATCGGCTCCCGGAAGTATCTGGAATGGGCTCCCGGCGGGGCGGATGTGGTGTGTTCCACGGAGCGGCTGCACAGCCGCTGGTATGTCCGGGCCAACGCCGGCGCCGACGAGCTGCGCGCGGCGCTGGGCGATGTCACGCTGCTGACCCGGGCCGACGCGCCTGCGGGGGAGATGGCCTGCATCACCGAAGCGGCCATGAGCCGGGGCGAGCTGGACGAAAAGCTCCGGGGGCTGGACTGCCTGTCCGTGTTCCGGGTCCTCAACTGAACACGGGGCGGCGCATAGGCTGTAAGTGGAATACCATCCGAAGGGATTGAGAAGAATGTCACTCATCGTACAAAAATTCGGCGGCTCCTCCGTTGCGGACGCAGAAAAGCTGCGCAACGTTGCCCGCATTATCACTGATACGTACAAGGCGGGGAACAGCGTGGTGGCGGTGCTGTCCGCCCAAGGAGATACCACCGACGACCTCATTGAAAAGGCGGCGGAACTGAACCCGTCGGCCTCCAAGCGGGAGATGGATATGCTCCTGTCCACTGGCGAACAGATCTCCTGCGCGCTGTGCGCCATGGCCATCGAGGGCATGGGCTACCCGGTGGTCTCCCTCACCGGCTGGCAGGCGGGCTTCCGCACCAACTCCGGCTACGGAAACGCCCGCATCAAGCGGGTCAAGAGCGAACGGATCGAGGAGGAGCTGGATAAGCGGCGGATCGTCATCGTCACCGGTTTTCAGGGCATCAACAAGTCCGCGGACATCACCACGCTGGGCCGGGGCGGGTCGGACACCTCCGCCGTGGCGCTGGCGGCGTCGCTCCACGCGGACCTCTGCCAGATCTACACCGACGTGGACGGCGTCTATACCGCCGACCCCCGCATGGTCAAGGGGGCCCGCAAGCTCGACGAGATCACCTACGACGAGATGCTGGAGCTGGCCACGCTGGGCGCGCAGGTGCTCCACAACCGCTCGGTGGAAATGGCCAAGCGATACAACGTCAATCTGGAGGTGCTGTCCAGCTTCTCCGGCAAGCCCGGTACCAAAGTCAAGGAGGTAGTCAAGACCATGGAAAAATCTCATATCAGCGGCGTCGCCCGCGATAAGAATATTGCCCGTTTCGCTCTGGTGGGTCTGGAGGACACGCCGGGCATCGCCTTCAAAATTTTCTCTCTGCTGGCCCGGAACAACGTGAACGTGGACATCATCCTTCAGTCTATCGGCCGCAGCGAGACCAAGGACATCAGCTTTACCGTCGCCAAGGCGGATATGGAGCTGGCGAAAAAGCTGCTGGAGGATAACCGCGACAGCATTAAGTTCGACCACATTGACGTGTCCGACAACATTGCCAAGGTGTCTATTGTGGGTGCGGGCATGATCAACAACCCCGGCGTGGCCGCCACCATGTTTGAGGCCCTCTTCAACGCGGGCATCAACATCAACATGATCTCCACCAGCGAGATCAAGGTGTCCGTTCTGGTGGACATTAACGACGCAGACCGTGCCGTTCAGGTCATCCACGAGCGGTTCTACGACGAGTTCGGCGACGTGCACTGAGCCGACAGCAAAAAAGGACAAAGGCCGGACGAAAGTCCGGCCTTTCATTTGTTTTATTTGCGAATTGCCAAGCGGCGCTTTTCCGCTATAATAATGTCCGCTGAGCAAACCGCGTGGACGGTTTGCTTTTTCTACCCAACAGGAAGGCGGGATGCCCGGTATGAAACAAAACGAAGGGGAGCGTCAGCAGAACATCCTCAAGCTGACATGGCCTATTTTTATTGAGCTGGTGCTCCAGATGCTGGTGGGCAACGCCGACCAGATCATGGTGGGCTGGTATGACTCCGACTCCGTCGGCGCCATCGGCAACGCAAACCAGATCACGAACCTGATGCTCATCGTGTTCTCCGTCATCTGCACGGCGGCCATGATCCTTATCGCCCAGCACATCGGAGCCAACGCCCTGAGCGAGTTGGGAGAGACGTACACCGTATCTCTGCTGGCCAACGCCATCTTCGGCGCGGTGATCATGGTCATTCTGTTCCTGCTGTGCCAGCCTATCTATCACCTCATGGGCGTCAACGAGAAGATTTTCAAGGCCACCTGCGACTATACCCGCATCATTTCTGTGGGTATGCTGCTTCAGGCCATCTACCTGACGTTCAGCGCCTTTTTCCGCAGCAACCAGATGATGAAGGAGAGCATGATCATCTCCGTGGGCGTCAATTTACTGAATATCGCGGGCAACGCGGTGTTCATCAACGGGGCCTTCGGCCTGCCCGCCATGGGGGCCGCCGGCGCGGCGCTGGCCAGCGACGTGAGCCGTCTGGTGGGCGTCATCGTCATCTGGCGGATGTTCCGGAAGCGGTTCCCCGGGATGCTGTCTGTGAAGTTCCTGCGGCCCTTCCCCATCTGGCAGCTACGGACGCTGCTGAAGATCGGTATCCCCACCGGCGGCGAGTCGGTGTCCTATAACGGCAGCCAGCTGGTGCTCCAGACCTTCTGCAATATGCTGCCCATCTACGTGGTGACCACCAAGGTGTACGCCAATATGTTCGCTATGCTGTCTTACATCTTCGCCTCCGCCATCGGGCAGGCGGCGCAGGTGGTGGTGGCCTACCACATGGGTGCGGGAGAGCCTGACATCGTGGCGAAAAAGGTGTCCTACACCCTGCGGCGGGCGGTGGTTATCTCCACGTGCGTGTCCGTTCTGCTCTTTGTGTTCGCAAGGCCGGTCTACAGCCTGTTCACCAAGGACGCCAACGTGCTGGCCCTGTGTGCCTCCGTCATGCTGGTGGAGATCCCGCTGGAAATGGGCCGGGCGGTGAACATCGTCATGTGCCGGAGCCTTCAGGCCTGCGGCGACATCAGGTTCCCCATTACCATCTGCATCATCAGCGCGTGGTCGGTGAGCGTGGGCGGCGGCTTCCTCCTCGGCATTGTGCTGGGGTACGGCCTGCCCGGCATCTGGGCCGCGCAGGCGGCGGACGAATGCCTGCGGGCGGTGCTGTTCCTGCTGCGCTGGCGGGGCGGCCAGTGGCGCACGAAGCGGCTGGTGGCAAAGCATTAAAAAACTCCCGGAGTTCTTAGAAACTCCGGGAGCTTTTTTCATTTCCGGCGGAAGCAGAAGGTGACGGCAAACCACGCCGCGAGGTACAGCGTGATGCACGCGCCGGTGGACGAGCCGATGTAGTAGCTGGTCAGCAGTCCGGCGATCCCGGCCACGACGGCGGCCAGAAGGGCGTACAGGTGGTATTGGAACATGTTCTTTGCAAGGTTCCGGGCGGCGGCCGCCGGGAGCACCAGCAGGGAGTTGATGACCAGCAGACCCACCCAGGTCATGGACAGGGTGACGACGATGGCTACGGCCACGGAGAACATGGCGTCCTGCCAGAAGATGCTGATGCCCCGGCTGTTGGCAAGGTCCGGGTGGACGGCGGACAGCATCAGCTTGTTGTAGAACAGCCCCCACAGAGCCAGCACGCCCAGCAGGATGACGGCCAGCACGGCGATCTTCCCCGGCGTGACGGAGAGAATGTCACCGATGAGGTAGGAGTTGAATTTTGTAAAGGAGCCGCCGCCGAAGGTGGCGATAAAAATGCCCAGCGCCACGGCGGTGGAGGAGAATACGCCGATGACGGTGTCGCTGGCAAGGCTTGTCCGCCGCCGGACGGCGGTGAACAGCAAGGCCAGCAGCGCGGCGAAGATCACCGCGCCCCACAGCGGCTCCCCAAGGCCGCAGATAGCGCCCACGGCCACACCGGTGAAGGCGGAATGGCCCAGCGCGTCGGAAAAGAAGGACATCCGCCGGGTGACCACCATGGTGGACAGAATACCGAACAGGGGAGAGACCACCAGCAGGGCCAGCAGCGCGTTTTTCATAAAGTACATGGAGCCCTCAGCCGCCCACTCAAAGGGCAGCAGCTCCACGATGGAATACCAGAGATTCATGCCTGCCCCTCCTTTCGACCGCCGAGATGAAAGACCCGGCGGAATTCCTCACTGCCCAGCACCTCGGCGGGGGTGCCGGAGTACAGCACCGTCTCCTTGAGCAGAATGACCTGATCGGAATAGACGCGCAGGGAGTCGAAATCGTGGGTGGACAGGAGGATGGACAGGTCGAATTTCCGCCGCAGCTCGTCCAGCATGTCCATGAGCTTGGCCGCACCCTCAATGTCCACGCCGGACAGCGGCTCGTCCAGAATAAGGACGT
This sequence comes from uncultured Oscillospiraceae bacterium, assembly GCA_934662925.1. Classification (GTDB taxonomy): domain Bacteria; phylum Bacillota; class Clostridia; order Oscillospirales; family Oscillospiraceae; genus Enterenecus. The sequence goes on from CAKUKL010000019.1 coordinate 10,976, forward strand.
GAGGCAGAGGCTCCAGCGCCATGGACAGCAGCACCCGCTGAAGCTCGCCGCCGGATAGGGTGCCCACCCGGCGGTCCAGCAGCTTCGCACCATGGACCCGTTCCAGACAGTTGGATACTTTGCGGCGCAGGGCCTTCGGCACCGGCAGGCACACCGGCCACCGGGAAATGGAGGCGGCGAACAGATCCAGCACCGTCAGCGGGTCTCCGGGATCGAAGGTCGGGGACTGGGGCACATAGCCCACCTTGGGCCGGGCGGGGTGTCCGCCGGAGGTCTCGAAGTGGATGGTGCCCTGATAGGGCTGCTGGCCCAGAATGGCCTTGAACAGGGTGGACTTGCCCGCGCCGTTGGGGCCGATGACGGAGACGATCTCCCCGCAGTGGATGTGCAGATTTACGTCGTGGAGCAGCTGCCGTCCGTCCTCCGCCGTGACGCCCAGATCCGTCAGCCGCAGGCAGCAGGCGTCGTGGCAGTTCTTGGCGTGATGGAAGTAGCAGTCGTGGTGTTCGCAGGAGTGTTCGGGGTTCATTTCAGCACCTCCGCCAGAGTCGTGATATTTTCGCCCATGAGGGCAAGATAGGTGGCGCGAAGAACCACGTCTGCGCCGCCCTCCGGAGCGTCCGGGCCGTCCATGAGCATGGAGAGAGTGTCCACGCGGACGCCGGTCTCGCCGGAGACAGCCTTTGCCGCCGCGCCGGAGCCGTTTCGCTCGGTAAAGACCGCAGGCAGGTTGTATTCCCGCACGAGCTGGGAAGCGGTGAGAATATCCCGTGCGGAAGCGGTGGCGCCGTCCTCTTCCTCCATGGCGAAGAGCAGCTCCAGTCCGAAGGCGTCGGCAAAATACTGAAAGCCGTCGTGGAAGGTGATGAGATAAGGACAGCTCAGGCCGTCCAGTTGGCCGCACCAGCTGTCATACGCGGCGTTGAGCGCGTCCGAGACCGCCGTCGCGTTTTCCGTGTACAGTTCCGCGTTTTCGGGGTCTGTGTCGGAAAGGCGCTCCGCGATGAAGCGCGCAGCCTGTGCGGCGTTCCGGGGATCCATCCAGTAGTGGGGATCATGCTCGTGGTCATGGCCGTGTTCTTCGTGGTTGTGATCCTCGTGATGGTGGCCGCCGTCGCTTTCCAGCAGGTCGACCGCAGCGGAGCAGTCGGCGATGATGTCCGCATCCAGCTGATCGACTACCTCGTCCAGAAATTCTTCCAGCCCCGCGCCGTTGAGCAGCAGGAGATCCGCCTGCTCCAGCCGACGCATGTCGGACACTGTGAGGGTGTAGTCGTGGAGACAGCTCACCTCGCCGGTGTTCAGGCGGCTCACCTCCACGCCGTCCGCTCCGGCGGATACCGCGCTGGTCAGCGCGTACAGCGGGTAGGTGGACGTCACTACGCGGACGCCGCCGTGCTCTGTCTGCGTTGCTGCCGCGCAGCCGCTGCAGATCAGCGCCAGTGCCGCAGCGAGAATCAGGCCGAGCAGTTTTTTGATTGAAAAACGTACTGTCAAGGGAATAGTCCTTTCTGTGTAGAAATCTAAAATATTATTATAACCGAAACGGGGGAGAAAAGCAAACCGCAGGTTTCAAATGCGCCCTGAAAATTTGCGGGACTCTATATCAAAGAAAAGCCCGCGGCGGCATCAAAACGATGCCACCGCGGACTTTTTGGTGCAAAAATCATTCCGCATAATAGTTGATCAGGCAGCCAGCGAGGATGATATCCCGCGCCCCATGCGTCGGGCCGCGTGGGGGCCCCGGATCAGAGATGAACAGCCGGAAGTGAATTCCGTCTGTTCCAAGGTTTTGCGGAGCAAAACGCTTGTGCGCGCAGAGCGCGTCCCACCTGCGGTGGGTCCCGGAGCGGGATATTATTATTTTGCGTAATAGTTAATTAAGCAGCCAGCGAGGATGATATCCCGCTCCTCGCGGGTCAGGCCGGGCAGGGAGAGGGTGACCGGCGTGGCGGTGCCGTTCCGGAGGATCTGCGCCTGCACGGTCTCGCCGTTGCCCTCCAGCAGGGCACGGATACCGGGAACATACACCCGGTCGCCGGGTTGAAGCGCCAGCGCCTGAAGGCCGGGGGCGATGAAGGGCAGCATGCCCCAGTTGACCACGTTGGAGCGGTAGCGCTTGGTGGCATATTCTTCGGCAATGTTGGCGCAGCCGCCCAGCACGCGCTGGCAGGAGGCCGCCTGCTCCCGGGCGGAGCCGTCGCCGGGCTTGAGGGCCATGACCAGCGAGCCGAGACCGGTTTTTGCCGGGTCGAAGCCATCCAGCGCGGCCAGCACCTCGGGAGCGTTGGGATCCTTCCGGCGCAGCTGCTCCACGG
>CAKUKL010000020.1 GCA_934662925.1 uncultured Oscillospiraceae bacterium
GACAGAGCGTGTCAACACAGATAGACTATCCCTGAAAGGGGTGGTCCGATGGAAGTACCGGAAATTATTGTGTTCAACGGCGTCGAATACAGGCTCATGGGTGGAAAACGACGATATTATCTCAGTCAGTCAAGTACAAATGAAGGCCGGAGACACGCGAAAGGACTTCATGTGGCGGTCTGGGAATTTTATTCGGGGCAGACAGTTCCTCCCGGGTGTGACATTCATCACAAGGACGGCAATCCTTTTAATAATGAGTACAGCAACCTGGAATGTGTACCGCGCAGCAAACACCATTCGGAGCACAGTGCGAAAAACCCGTACAATGGGAGCGAGGCTCAGCGCGAGCATCTTGACAGCGTGCGGGAGCTGGCGGCGCAGTGGCACAGAAGCCCGGAGGGGCGGGAGTGGCACAAGGGGCATTACCCGGAGAGCCTGGGAAAGATCCAGCCCCGGGAATGCACATGCAGAATGTGCGGAAAACCCTTTACTGCCCGGAATGCGAAAGCCTACTACTGCTCCCACAACTGCGAGGTCAAGTACAGCTATCGGGCGCATAAAAGAGAGGTTGATCGAGTGTGCGCGTTCTGTGGGAAGCCGTTTAAGGCAGTTGTCACCGACGGCAGCGACGGGGCCCAGACCTGTTCTCGCAAATGCCGGGCCGGGTATCGAGCCCAACAGTATTACGCGGAGACAGGGAAAAACCCGCCCGGGACAGTGCTCAGAAAAACGTGTCCTTGCTGCGGAGCCGAATTTGAGACAACCACATCCCACGCGAAGCCAGAAGGATCAAGAACGTGCAGCAGACGGTGCAGTGCGCTGCTGCGGGAACGGGCTAAGCGCGGCGAAACAGAATAAAGTCCCGGTCTACAACCTGACCGTGGAAAAAAACCACCTGTTCTATGCAGGTGGTTTTTTGGTGCATAACTGCGACAGCGCCACGCAGGCTCTGAGCTATTTGATATGGAGCTCCGGCGAGACGGCGCTCCCGCCGTCTCAGGAGCAGGAGGAGCCGCTTGCGCTGGTGGGCGACGACTTCCTGGACAGCGAAAAATGCTATGACGTATACAGTTAGAAGCGCGAGGGATAGACACGCAGGGGAGCCTGGACCGGAGCGAGGGCGAGCGGAGCCGCGCGCAGCGAGGCGCAGACCAGCCCGAGACGGAGGGAAGGATGCCCGGCCGCGTGTCCAATCCGGAGCGTGACAAGGAGGGAACACAAATGATCTACGTATTATACGGCGCGCTGGGCGTTCTGGCGGTGCTGGGCCTGCTGGTGCTGGGGGCGTTCCTCGGCTGGCGCGGGCACAGCGCGTGGCTGGAGCACACGCGCAGATCTGCCCGGCAGGAGGCGACCGAGGAGGAGCGCCGGGCTTTGATCGCGGACCAGCGGGCGTTTGAGAATATGCTGAGCTACAACACGGACACGGCCTACGGGCTGGTGCCCGATCTGGATGAACTGGCGAGGGGTGAGAGCGATTGAAAACACCGTGGGATCGGGACCGAAAGACCAAGGCCTGGGAGCGGTATGAGCGCGGAAGGGCCTACAACAACCGGCTGACGCCGAACCAGTACAACCTGGTAAACACCAACATTGAGTTTTTCGCCGGGAACCAGTGGCTGCATCTGGCCCAGACCCCGGCAATGCAGAAGCTGCCCAAGCCGACGTTCAACATCATCAAGCGCGTGGCTTCGCTGTTCGTGGCGTCGCTGACGTCCAGCGCGGCCTCGGTGAGCTTCGACGAGCTGAGCTACTATTCCGGCGATCCGATAGGCGCGGCCAAAAACGGGGCCCCCACCGAAGCCCAGCGAAGCGGGTTCGGTGGGGAGAGGAGGAACGCCGGAATGGGCGAGTTTTCCACGGCAGGGGGAAGCGAGCGATATGAAGGCCGTTCCGACGATGTAAATGGCGCGGCCATTGCCACCGCCGAGGTGCAGAACCTGCTGGAGAAGTTCAAGATGGACTACCGCATCCGGGAGGCCCTGTTCGACGGAGCCCAGACCGGCGACTACTGCGCCCACTTCTGGTGGGACGCGGAGGCCATTCCCTACGGTGGGGCGTTCGGCCCCTACCGCGGCGAGATCCAGATGGAGCTGGTGGACGGGATCAATGTCATGTTCGGCAACCCCAACACCCCGGATACGGAGCGGCAGCCCTACATCCTGATCATCGGCCGGGACACGGTGGAGCACCTCAGAGATGAGATGAAACGGCACCACGAAGCGCGGAGCCGTCGGGAGCAGGCCGGATGGACTGGAGCGAGGGCGAGCGGAGGGTCGGGCAGCGGCCCGCAGACCAGCCCGAGTCGGAGGGAAGCCGGGCGTCGCGAGCAGGCGGAGCGTGACAAGGACTGGGAAGATGGCTTTGAGGACAGCGAGCTCCAGCCCGACTCCGACTATACGGATCAGGCGGGCGTGGGCGGCAGGACGGAGCTGGAGGCCGACGCGCAGGACGGCAAGGCCCTCTACGTCATCATGTACGAGAAGCGCACCCACGAGGAGGACGACGTGGACCCGGACACCGGTGAGGCGCGGACGGAGAACGTGCTGGACAAGAACGGCGACCCGGTGCAGGTGACCAGTGAGGACGGGCGGCCCCTCATCGGCGTGGACGGCCAGCCGGTATACAAGACCCGGAAGGCTCGGAAGCGGGTGACCAGCGTCCACGTGACGAAGGCCACCAAGAGCTGCGTGATCTACGAGGACGTGGATACGGGGCTGTCCCGCTACCCGGTCGCCTGGGGCAACTGGGAGAAGCAGAAGAACCAGTACCACGGGCGGGCCCTCGTCACGGGGATCATCCCCAACCAGATTTTCATTAACTCCATGTTCGCCATGGTGATGCGCCACCTTCAGCTCATGGGCTTCCCCAAGACGGTGTACAACGCGGACCTCATCAGCCACTGGACCAATGAGGTCGGGCAGGCCATCGGCGTCCGGGGGCTCCAGCCCGGGCAGAACATCAGTCAGGTGGCCTACAACCTCCAGCCCGCGGATATGTCCAACCAGATCATTCAGGCCATCGACAAGGCGGTCACGTACACGAAGGACTGCCTGGGCGCGACGGACGCGCAGATGGGCAACGTGAAGCCGGACAACACCTCGGCCCTGATGGTGCTGCAATCCTCGGCGGAGGTGCCGCTGGAGAACACCCGGGCGGGAATGTACGAATGGCTGGAGGACATCGGCGCGATCCTGCTGGACATGATGGGCACCTACTACGGCCAGCGGCCCATGGTCCGGGACCGGGACTTCGACGAAATCGTCACCGACCCGTCCACCGGAGCGCCGATGCTCAACCCCATGACCGGCACCATGATGACGAACAAGGTCACCCGCCGGGTGGTGGTGGAGTACGACTTCACCAGGTTCAAGCACCTGTGGTTCAACGTCCGGGTGAACGCGGGCGCCACCACGTATTACTCCGAGATCGCCATGGTGCAGACGCTGGACAACCTCCGGCGGGACGGTACGCTGGAGATCATCGACTATCTGGAGCGCATCCCTGACAAGCTCATCCCGCGGAAGGCGGAGCTGGTCCGGGAGCTGCGGCAGCGGGCGGCGATGCAGGCTGGGAGCCCGGCCTCCGGGGGCGGTATCGCTCCGGGGTCCCTGATGGCCGGGGGCGGCGGCGCAAAGTCGTCCAGCCCGGTGTCCATGGGGTCCGGTGGGAACAGCAACCCCACGGTAGGCGGGCCGCTGTCTGAGGACAAGGCGGTGGCAAACCTGCCTGCCTCGATGCAGGCCAAGTACGACACGATGCCTTCTTCCGCGCAGCGGAGCCTGAGACAGATCGGCTCCATGGGCGGCTGAGATAAATAAGCCCCTCCTACCCGAGGGGCGTTCAGGAGGAAAACGAAATGAGTAACGAAAACAACACCATCATGTCCGAAGATGAGGACGTTCTGCTGCCGGACGGCTGGGCAGAGGGCGACGACATTTTCGCCGAGGAGGATTGGTCCGGAGAAACGGAGCAGACTGACGAGCCTGCCGCCGAGCCGGAGCAGACCGCCGAGAAGGACGTGACAGAGACCCCCGAGCAGGCTCCTACCACTGAGCCGGAGAGCGGGGAGTCCGGTGAGGACGGCGCGGATCAGGCGGAGGCTCCTACCACTGAGCAGCCTGCCGAGGACGCGCACAAGAAGCTCAAATTCACGGCCCGTGTGGATCGCGCAGATCTGGACGTGGAGGTGGACGAGAGCGAGCTGCCCACCTTATATCAGAAGGCCCAGGTAGTGGACCGGGTACAGGCAAAGCTGGCCCGGGTGAGCCCCCTGGTGGAGAAGGCGGAGAAGCTGTCCAAGACGATGGGCTTTGACAGCTTTGAGGCCATGCTGGATTCTGCGGAGCAGAATTACAAGGACACCGAGATCAACCGGCTGGTTGGCGAGGGCGTCCACCAGGAGGTCGCCGCTGAAATGGTCGGCCGCAAGTTCGAGCACATGGCTGAGTTGGCGAACACCAACGCCGCGCAGAGTGAGCCGAGCGAGCAGGGAGACCGGGCCCCGCAGGGCGAGAAGAGCGACACTGGGCGCGACTTCGCCCAAGAGGTGCGTGAGCTGCTGACGGCTCGACCGGACCTCCAGGGGACCAAGATCCCGTCTGAGGTGGTGCAGGCCTGCGTCGGGGGTAAGTCCCTGATGGCGGCCTACGCAGCCTATGAGGTGGCGCAGCAGAAGGCCGAGGCGGACAGGCTCCGCAAAGAGAACAACATTTTGAAACAGAACGCGGCTTCGGCTGCGCGAGCCCCCGTCAGCGGGACCTCCGGCGGAGGGGCCACTGATACGAAGCCCAAGGATGACTTCCTCCGCGGCTTCGATGACGACGACTATTGATCCGACAACCCGATGACCCGTGAGCCCGCTGTGAGGGCTCGGCGTAAGCCGCAGGCCGCAGATTGAAAGGAGTTTTCAGTTTATGGCAGGCGGTAAGAATCTCGCAAGCAAGTATGCCAAGCAGGTGGATGAGCGTTTCCACCGTGAGTCCCAGGCCATGATGGCCCTCAACAACAACTATGAGTTCACCGGTGTCGAGACCGTTAAGGTCTACTCCATCCCCGTGGTGGCGATGACCGACTACAAGCGGTCCGGCTCCAACCGGTACGGCACCCCCAACGACCTGACCCGCAACGTGCAGACCATGACGGTCACCAAGGACCGGGCCTTCACCTTCATCATTGACAAGGGCGACAAGCTCCAGAGCCAGATGGTGAGCGATGCGGGCAAGGCTCTGTCCCGCCAGCTGCGCGAGGTGTGCGTCCCCGAGTTCGACACATACATTTATAAGACCTTGGCCGCCAAGGCCACCGAGCGCGGCGCCACCGGCACCACCGCCATCACCAAGAGCAACGCCTACGAGATGTTCCTGAACGGCATGGAATATCTGGGCAACCGCAACGTCCCCGATCAGGGCCGTGTGTGTTTCTGCTCCTACAAGTTCGCCAACCTGCTCAAGCAGGACAGCGCGTTTATGAAGTACGGCGACGCCTCCCAGCAGATGCTGATCAAGGGCGTCATCGGTGAGGTGGACGGCTGCAAGATCGTCAAGGTCCCCTCCGGCCGCCTTCCCGCGGGCGCCAGCTTCCTGCTGACCCACCCCATTGCGGCCACTGCCCCCAAGCAGCTGGAGGACTACAAGATCCATGATAATCCTCCCGGCATCTCTGGTTGGCTGGTCGAGGGTCGTCTGATCTACGACTGCTTCGTCCTCAACGAGAAGGCCGATGCCGTGTACTACCATGGCAGCCAGGCCGTGATGAAGGACCTGACCGTCCAGACCGCGGCTACCGCTACCGGCAAGTCCACCATTCTGGTGAACCCCGACGCCCTTGAGGGCTCCAAGCGGTACTACGTCACCGCGGCCACCGCCGCGGCCCTGACCGCCGTGACCTACGGCACCGCCATCACCAAGGCCAGCTGGACCGAGCTGACCGCCAACGGTCTGGAGATCACCCCCACTTCCGGCCACAAGTTCGTCCGCGTGGTCGAGGTGGACGCCGACGACAAGCCCATCGCCAAGGGCGATGCCGTGCTGAACATCGGCTGAGCGCGATAACGCAGAACAGGGCAGCCCCGTTTCCCGGGGCTGCCCTGCTTAATCCTGATGAAAGAGAGGTGGCCGTATGACTTATGGCTGGGCGCGGGACTACGCGCTGGAGCTGATCCACCAGTACAGCATTATGGGTACGGAGATCCAGCTGAGCTACAACAACCAGGCCGACTATGTGCGGCGCATCCCCAAACTGGTGGATGACGCGCAGCATTATATTGCCACCACGAAGCGCAAGATCCGGCAGATCATGCCCCTCGACCAGCTGGAGTATGTGGACCGGGGAGACTGGCGGGAGTACAGGCTGCCCTGGAACTGCTGGCAGGTGAGCAGCGCGGGGCTGATCCGCTACAACGGGCCTCGGCTCCAGCGGTTCCACCGATACCACCTGCTGGGGGACGACCGGTTGGCCCTCCCGCTGTCCATGACCGGGGAGCCGCTGTCGCTGGAATACTACCGGCTGCCCAGCCGGATCGGGGACAATCCCCCCGACGGCGCGGAGCTGGACAACAGCGTGGACGCGCAGCAGGCGGTGCCGTTCTACGTGGCGGCGCACCTGGTCATGCTGGACAACTCCTTCGCATATCAGGCGCTGTACAACGAGTTCTCTGACAAGCTGTCCCTGCTGGGCGAGCAGCCCCAGGCGGAGCCGGAGGTCGTGGAGGACAGCTATGACCCGGCCGAGTGGGACTATGACGGCTACTGAGCCGGGGCGGTGAAGCGATGAGAGTTAACCTTTATTATATGCCCTCCGCACCCAAGGAGTACGTGGTGGACTTTCCGCGGCTGGACGGCGGGCTGAACCTGTGGGAGCTGAACTACCGGCTGGACCAGAACCAGAGCCCGGACATGATCAACCTGTGGTGGCAGGACGGCGCACTCTGCTGCCGGGACGGGCAGGAGTGGGTGGACAGCACCGACACCCGGGGGACCGGGTACGCCTGCTGTGAGCTGCTGTTCTGGGACCGGGTGTTCTTCCATGCGGGGGACAAGATCTACTACTGCACCATGGGCGGCGAGACGCAGACGGCGCCGACGGCGCTCATCACGGGGGTGCCTCAGAACCGGGGGACCTTCTTCCAGTACAACAGCAAGCTCTACTACAAGAACCGGGGCGGCTACTACGAGATCAAATATGACCGGGATACGGACGGCTTCACCGGGGGCGCGGTGAAGGCGTTCTCGCCCATCATCCAGATCAACACGGAGCCCACCACGGGAGCTGGGGACACCTATCAGCCCGAGAACCGGATCTGCGGGCAGAAAACGGTCTGGTATTCCACGGTGTCCGGCGTGAAGGAGTACGTGCTGCCGGTGCAGGAGATCGACAGCGTGGACAAGGTCACGGTGGACGACGCGGAGCTGGAGGCCGGGACGGGGTATACCGTGGACCTGGCGGCGGGTAAGGTGACCTTCACCACGGAGCCCACTCACCATGACCCGGTCCGGGCCAACACGGTGGCGATCACCTACACGAAGGCCAATCCGGATGCGATGAACAGCATTATGGACTGCTGCTACGCGGCGGTGTTCGGCGGGAACCAGAACGTGTGCGTGGTGCTGGGCGGCTGCCCGGCGCAGCCCAACGCCTATTTCTGGTGCGGCAACCACATTGTCATGGACCCGGGGTACTTCCCCATGGAGCAGTACAATTTCGCCGGTGACGCCGAGGAGGCCATCACCGGCTTCGGAAAGCAGCAGTCCATGCTGGTGATCTTCAAGGAGCGCAGCATCGGCCGGGCAAGCTTCGGCACGTCCGAGATGCAGAGTGGGCGCGTCCTGCTGACGATGGACTACACGGCCATCAACAGCCGGATCGGCTGCGACCTGCCGTGGACGATCCAGCTGATCGAGAACAACCTGGTATTCTGCAACAAGCAGCAGGGGGTCCACATCGTCAAGGACAGCTCCTCCGCATATGAGAATAACATCGTCAGTCTCAGCCGCAACGTGAACGGGACCGGCCAGAGGGCGGGCCTGATGGAGGCAGTGCGCAGCGCGGCATCCGTGAGCAGCTTTGACGACGACACCCGGTATTGGGTGGTGGCGGACGGGCAGGCATATGTCTGGGACTATCAGCTCAGCACGTACACGCAGCCGAGCTGGTTCTATTTTACCGGGATCGGCGGTATTGCCTTCTTCCGGGACGAGGCGAGCAATCACTACCACATGGACAGCCTGGGGCGGCTGAGCCGCTTCGCCCGCACGTTTACGGACTATGGCGCGGCGATCCCCAAGCGGTACAGGTTCGCGACACAGAGCATGAACGGTTTTGACAAGCTGAAGGATGTGCTCAGTGTGCTGTTCTCCGTCCGCGGCGATACGGATACCCGCATCCAGCTGACCTATGAGACCGACTACGGCATATGGAAGGATCCGACACCGATCACGTCGTTCTCCTGGCGGCTGGCGCCCCGGAATCTGGCTTACCGGTATCTGAGCGTCCGGCGGTTCGCCACCATTGCCCGGCGGAAGCCGGGGAGCCGCCACGTCCGGCACTTTGCCATGCAGCTGGACAACAACGAAGCGGGGATGGATATGTCCATCGTGTCCGCGCAAATCTACTACCGCTACCAGGGGAGGGAACGCTGATGGCGATCAAGGCATTGGAATTTGAGAAGAAATGGACCAACCCCACGGACTTCCCGACCTATGAGCCCGATGAGGAGCAGGTCCGCGCCGACCTCCAGTATCACCCGGACGCCATTGCGGCGTACATCAACGAGACGCTGAAGGGCGAGCTGGAAAAGGCCGCGGAGGCCGGGGAGAACGCAGAAACACACATCGCGGACAGCACCAGCCATGTGACGGCGGAGGAAAAGGCCGCCTGGGACGGCAAGGTCACGATCAGCCGGACGGAGCCGACAGCCAAGGACGTGCTGTGGATCGACATCGGGAACAACGGCGTGGGCAAGTATTGGAACGGCACCGCATGGGTATCCATCGCGGCGGTGTCCGCGTCCGTGGCCACGGCGATCCCGGTGCTCAGTCAGGACCCGGCGAGCACGGTGCTGGGTCAGGTCTGGGTCGTGGAATAAGGAGGGCGAGGAATGGCGGTAACGATTCTGAGCCCCACCAGCCAGCTGGTGGACCGCTCCGGCGGCGTGACGCTGTCCTGGCAGAGTGACTACCCGCAGAGCGCGTATGAGGTCCTGTACCGCCGGAAGGGACAGACGGCGTGGAGCACCCTGGGCCGCGTGGAGAGCGCGGAGCACCAGACGGAGCTGGACACCACGAAGTTTGTGGACTGCGTGGAGTACCACTACCGGGTGGTGTGCTACGCGCAGGGGACCGAGAGTGACGCCGACACCGCGTACACCGGCAGCGACACCAGCCCGGCATACAGCCTGATCCTGGCCCCCGGCGCAAAGGCGATGCTGAAGGTGCGGGGCTCGTCCGGCATGGTGGAGGTCCCGCTGTACGACAACCTGCGGGGCGAGGGCCCCGAGCTGAAGGTCCGGCTGGCCGCCGGACTGGGCCGGGCGCCCCTCGTGGAGCGGGGGGCCGCGATGGCATCCTCCTTCTCGCTGCGGGCAAGTCAGGGCATCCGGGCTGCGGCGGGCCGGACCGCCCGGTGTGACGATCCCGGAGTGCTGGGGGCCACGGAGCTGGACGTCCGGAAGCGGTACTATGAGGCGTACAAGTACCAGCACGAGTACAAGTACCGCTATCAGTACCAGTACATGGACGTCGCAGGCGGCGCGTCCTATGCGACCGGGTATGAGACGTTCCATTACATATACAGCTATTACGCGCTGGGCGACTACGGCGTGTATACCAATGGGTATCGCATAGCCTACTACTGGTATACGGGCAGCGGCATTGCGTACAACACCCGGGCCTATCAGTATGTCTACTACTATACGTACTGGTACGGGGCCTACGCATACCAGTACCAGACGGCGCAGGAACCGAGATACCATTACGCGGAGAAGTATTACAATTACGCCATTCGTGCGTAGCAGGAGGTAAACCATGGCCAACATCGCCGTCACCAATTATTGCAACCTGAAGTGTCCGTACTGCTTCGCGGACGACATGATCTGCGAGGAGAAGCGGCACATCACGCTGGAGCAGTTCCGGGCCACGCTGGACTGGCTGGCCCGGACCCCGAAGAACCACATCGGCATCATCGGCGGGGAGCCGACGCTGCACCCGCAGTTCGGAGAAATCCTTCACGAGGTAAACCTGTACTGCCGGGACCTGCGGACCTCGGCGACACTGTTCACCAACGGGATCTATCTGAACAAATACCTGCCCGAGATCGGCGAGGGGATCGGGGTGCTCATCAACTGCAATCACCCCGACGGGATGACGGCGGAGCAGGAGAAACAGTTCCGGGCCACCATGGAGCACCTGGACATTCTCGGCTGGTTCCGGGAGCGGGCGACCTGCGGGTGCAATCTGTATGTGGGCCTGGAGGACTACGGATACATCTGGGAGCTGGTGGACCGGTATCAGTTGAACCGGCTGCGGTATTCGGTGACGGCTCCCGGCGGGCAGTACACTCAGTGGCGGCATGACAAAGAGGGCTACTACACGGCAATGAAGCCGATCCTCCTTCGGTTCTGCGGGGAGGCGGAAAAGCGGGGGGTCCTCCTGTGCCCGGACTGCAACCACATCCCGGACTGCTACCTGACGCAGGAGGAGCGGGAGCTGGTGGCCCGGGTGAACGACCACGACACCACGGGGTTCTGCGAGCCGGTGGTGGACATTACGCCGGACTTCCGGGCCACGGCCTGCTTCGGCAGCTATGACCCGGTGGACTGCGGAAAGTTCCGGGACCTCATCGAGCTGGAGCGGTATCTGCTGCTGAAGAAGTCCTATCCCCGGGTGTGCGCCAACGCCACGGGGAAGTGCGCCGGGTGCCCGGAGCACGAGTGCCTGCGGTGCCAGGGCGGCTGCCTGGGTTTCGCGGAGGTGTGACATGGACGGGCGGCTGCATCTGCTGATCTCGGGCGACAGGCGGGTCATGCCGGGGCTGGAGGCGCTGGTGTACTCTGCCATGCTGCACAACCGGAACGTGGTGTGGCACCTGTTCACGATGGAGGTCCAGATCGATCACGGGGACGGCACGGGCACCGGCTACTACGGCATCACGGAGGAGGATGCGGCGTGGCTGCGGCGGATCGTGCGGTTCATGGACGCGGACTCCGACCTCATCCGCTACGACGTCAGGGACCTGTATCTGGAGCACCTGGACGGCAGCGTGAACCGCAGCACCGGCTTTACACCCTATGCCGGGTTGCGGCTGCTGGCGGACCTGATCCTGGACGTGGACTGCTGCATGTATCTGGACGCGGACATCATCGTACAGGGAGACCTCCGGCCGCCCTACGAGCGGTGCCGCAGGGGCGGGAGCGACTATGCGGCGTACACGATCCCGGACGCCTGTGACGGTTTCGGCGAGTTGATCTCGGCGGTGTTGGTGCTGAATCTGCGGAACATCCGGCGCAGCGGCTTTCTGGCCCGGGCGCGGCGGTACTACAACCGGGAGCGCTACACATACCCGGACCAGATGGCCCTCGCGGCGGCGGGGGACCCGGAGCCGCTGGAGGAGACCTACAACTACATGAAGGACCACAAGCTGGCAGAGTACAGGCCGGTGGTCCTTCATTTTTCCAACAACAATAAATTCAAGCTGTACAACACACAGCCGGGGGTATTCTACCGATACTACCCGGAGCACCGATATATTAAGGAAGGGCTGGATCTGATCCGGACGGCCCATTGAGGGAGCGTGACACATGATCACAATGAGCAGTTGGGTGCTGTCGGTTCCGGCGGCAGACCAGGAGCTGGGCTTTGAGGGGGAGAACCTGGTCCACACGTTGACCATCCAAACGGACACAGGACCGGAATGGGTATACCGCATCGAGCTTGCCTACGCTAACGGCAAGGTGGATATTCTGCTCCCGGCATATAAGGACGGCATCCTGACGGCGGAGCTCCGGTGGACGGAGCTGTGCGTCCCCGGGACAGTGACGGTACAGGTCCGGGGTACGCGGGGCTACAAGGTCAAGCTGAGCACCATCGCAGTCATGTATATCCGGGAAGCGATCAATGCGACCGAGGTATTCAACACCGGGATGCCCACCGAGTTCGAGCAGCTGGAGAGCGACCTGTACGCGGCCCGGGAGTCGGCCAGTGCGAGCGCGAAGGCCGCAAGCGAGGCGAAGGCTTCGGCTGAGACGGCGGCGGGAAAAGCGGCGTCCGATGCGTCCCGGGCGGAATCGGCGAGGGCGGCGGCAGAGCTGGCCGCGGCCACGCCCGGTCAGGATGGGTACAGCCCGTCGGCCAGCGTGACAGAGACCGACGACGGCGCGGAGATCACCATCACCGACAAGACCGGCACCACCACGGCCACCGTCAAAAACGGCAAAGATGGGGCTGCGGGCGCTCCCGGCAAGGACGGCGTGACGCCCAACATCCAGATCGGGATCGTCACCACGCTGGACGCCGGGTCTGACGCCACGGCCAGCATGACCGGGACGCCGGAAAATCCGCTGCTGAATCTGGGAATCCCAAAGGGAGCGGATGGAACGGCTTCGGAATGGGCAGTCGTTGGAGACGTAGTGGTCGAAAGCGAAGATGTCCTTTATTACACGTTTGATCTGACGGGAAAAACAGAGGTCATCTGTCTGGTCGTCCTGACGCCTCTGGCAGACAGTACGAGCCGCGCGAACGGAACGATCTGCTTAAATTCGTCAGGGAATCCGTGGAAATCTGGGGTACGTATTGGGGCTAACATTGGCTCTGTCCTTTCAAATGAGAAAGCGGGCTGCACGCTGATGCAGGGAAAAGTGATAGGCGGGAAGTGGGTGCCTTACGCGGCCCTCCGAAGCGGCAACTATAATAGCAACGCTTATACACTGAACCTGCTTTACGGAAGTACCATAGACCCGACGAATGGCGCGAATAGCTTTATGGAGGTCGGAGAGCTGACAAATATCGCGGTAGGCAGCTACACAACATTTTTTGGCGTTGGCAGCCACATTTATGTTCTTGCGAGGTGAGGGAATGAAAATTTGTGAAAACGGCATCATCCGCGATATGACCGCCGAGGAGATCGCCGCCGCGCAGGCCGAGCAGGCCCGGGCGGAAGCAGAGGAAAAGCACCGCCCCCTGTCCCTCGGCGAGGT
>CAKUKL010000021.1 GCA_934662925.1 uncultured Oscillospiraceae bacterium
CGCCAGCACCATCTGGCTCTTCCACAGGGGGATGGTGTTCACCAGAGAGGACTGGATCTTCTCCAGCATCAGGGTGTCGTTGTTCTGGATGAGCCGGGTCTGGGGGCCCATCTGGATGGAGATCATCCGGGTCAGCTCCAGATCGTGGATCTTCTTCTCGAAGCGGTTGCACAGGTTGGCGTAATCGTTGTACTTCTGGGCATCCTCCTGCGCGCCGGTCTCCGCCGCCTTTTTGCGCAGCTCCTCCAGCGTCTCGGTCCGGGCCTTGTTCAGCGCCTTCTTGCCGGCCAGAATATACATGGTCAGCTCTTTGTAGTACTTGGTGTTCAGGTCATACATCTGGTCCAGCATGGCGATGTCCTTCATCAGCGTGACCTGATGGCCCTCCAGAATGGAGGCGATCTTGTCCACGTTGACCTCGGCCTTGTCATAGCTGGCCTTGAGGGCCATGGCGTCGTTCTTCTTTTTCTGGAAGAAGCCGAAAATACCGCTCTTCTCCGGCTGGCCGAAGGTCTTGAGCTCCACCACCAGAGAGGACAGCGCCTGACCCACCTCGCCCAGATCCTTGGTGCGGACGTTGTTCAGGGCGTTCTCAGAAAAGCCGGCGATGTTCTTCTGGGCCGCCGCGCCGTACTGGAGCACCACGCTGGAATCGGTGATGTCGATCTTCTCGGCAAAGTCGTTGACGGTCTTGCGCTCGGCCTCGGTCAGCTGGCTCTCGTCCAGCTGGATGGCCTGCGCGTCCCGGGCCTTCTGGACGGCGGCGGCGTCATTGGCGTCCAGCGCCGGGTCCAGCGTCAGGGTGGGGGCTTCGGGAACGGCGGCGGCCTGCGCGGCGGCGCCGGTGGGGTCGAGGGTCAGCTCGGGGATCATATCCTTGTTTTCGTCCATGGCGGAGTTCCTCCTATATCGATTCTGTTTGTAGTTGCTGATTTTTCATTTGCCGGGAAAAATGCGCTTACTTTCCGGACTCCATGGTCATGCCGCCCAGGCCCTCCTGGGCCAGCATGTTCTCCAGCACGGTGATGTCGGTGGAGATGTCCAGCGCCTCTTCGCCGTACAGGGCGTCCAGCTGCTTGTCGAAGGCCTTGCAGATGGTGTCCATCATGTCCTCGATCCTGCCCTTGGTGCCGTCGATGTTGGTCCCGGAGACGCCGGTGGCGTCCATCCGGTCGTAGGCGTTGAGGAGCTTGAGGGTAGTGGGCAGGTAGTAGTTCATGAACCGCCGGATCTGGGGCAGCTTGGCCGGCTTTTCCACCACCGCGCCGATGATCTTGCCGGTGGTGCGCTCCAGCTGGGAGATCTGGGCGGAGATCTTCGGGTCCGCGATGGCGTCGTTGAGCCGCCGCATCTCGGACACCGCCCGGTCCCGCTCGGTGATGAGGGCGTCGATCTCCGGGTTGCCGGTGGTCTCCGGCTTCTTTTCCTCTTTTTTCTCCGGCTGAGGGGCGGCCTGAGCCTGAGCCTGCGTCTGCGCCCTGGCTGAAGGCTCCGCCTTTTTCGTGTCCTGCACCTCGTAGCCCCGATCGGGCCAGATCATTTTCGCGACGTAGTACACGATGGCGGACACCAGCGCCGCCATGATATAATGCGTGGGCCGGTACAGCGGCCGGAACAGCGCCCACACAAGCCACGTGACGCCCACCAGATAGACGGGCAGCACGCTTTTTTTCTTCACATAAGCCACGCTGAATTTCTCCTTTCCGGGGGCGTTTTCCGCCGCCCGCGGGCCGACTTTAACTCGATAATATTGTACTCCCTCAAACTGAGGGCTGTCAAGGAAAAGGGAACGGCTCTCACCATTGACTTTTCCGCTTTTTTTCGCTAAAATATGAAGTTACCATCTGCAATTTGCGATCATTCCAGAAGAACGTAAGGAGTCCTCCCATCATGATGACATTAGAAGATTTCAAAGCCGCGCGGAAGGTGCTGGACGGCGTGCTCCACCGCACCGACCTGATGTACAGTCCCTTCTTCTCCAAAACCACGGGGAACAATATTTACATCAAGCCTGAAAACATGCAGGTCACCGGCGCTTACAAGATCCGGGGGGCTTACTTCAAGTGCTCCACCCTCACCGACGAGGAAAAGGCCCGGGGGCTGGTCACCGCCTCCGCCGGGAACCACGCGCAGGGCGTGGCCTACGCGGCACAGGCCGCGGGCGTGAAGGCCACCATCGTCATGCCCACCACCACGCCGCTGGTGAAGGTGAACAACACCAAGGACTACGGCGCGCGGGTCATCCTCCACGGGGAGACCTTTGACGACGCCGCCGCGCTGGCTGCGGAGCTGAGCGAAAAGGAGGGGCTGACCTACGTCCACCCCTTCAACGACCTGACGGTGTCCACCGGTCAGGGCACCATCGCCTACGAGATCTTCAAGGATCTGCCCGACGTGGACGTGATCCTCGTTCCCATCGGCGGCGGCGGACTGGCGGCGGGCGTGTCCACGCTGGCAAAGCTGCTCAACCCCTCGGTGAAGGTCTACGGCGTGGAGCCCACCGGCGCGGCCTCCATGAAGGCCAGCCTTGAGGCCGGTCACGTCGCCACCCTCCCCCGGGTGGACACCATCGCCGACGGCGTGGCCGTCAAGACCCCCGGCGACAAGGTGTTCCCCTACATCCAGCAGAATATCGACGGCATCATCACCATCGACGACGACGAGCTGGTGGACGCCTTCCTCGACGTGATGGAAAAGCACAAGATGATCGTGGAAAACGCGGGCCTGCTGACCATCGCCGCCCTGAAGCATCTGAGCGAAACCGGCGCCAACGTGGTGCCTGTCCTCTCCGGCGGCAACATGGATGTCATCACCATCTCGTCGCTGGTGCAGCACGGGCTGCTCAACCGGGGCCGCATCTTCACCTTCTCCGTCCAGCTGCCCGACCGGCCCGGCGAGCTTGTCCGCGTCGCCCAGCTGGTGGCCGAAAAGAACGGCAACATCATCCGGCTGGACCACAACCAGTTCGTCAACCTCAACCGGCAGTCCGGCGTGGAGCTGAAGGTCACGCTGGAGGCTTTCGGCCACGCCCACAAGCAGGAGATCATGGACGCGCTGGCCGCCGCGGGCTACGACGCCCACGAGGTCATGCCCAGCGGCCTTTACAACTGAACCGCCACCCGAACCGCGCCTTGTGCTCAGTGCCGCCCGGCGGGCCTATCCCGCCGGGCGGCTATTCCGGTGCGGCGCCGCCCGTCCTCAGCGGCGCCGGGACGGGAGCCGGGGAGCCGTTTTTCTGGGGAACCGCCCCGGCGGCTTGACGGACTCTTCCGCTCGGTGTATCCTATGTGGTAGGCGCGTCCGCCGTGCCCTCATCAGGTGAGACAAGGATACCATATCTTTCTTATATCCCGAAAAAAGGTTGATGAAACTATGATTAAAATTGCCCCCTCCATCCTCTCCGCCGATTTCTGCAATCTGGAGACCGACATCCACCGCATCCGCACCGCCGACTGGGTCCACGTGGACGTGATGGACGGTATGTTCGTCCCCAACATCACCATCGGCGTACCGGTGGTCAAGTCCATCCGGAAGCACACCGACATGTTCCTGGACGTGCATCTCATGATCGAGAAGCCCGCCCGGTACATCGACGCCTTCGCCAAGGCCGGGGCCGACCTGCTCAGCGTCCATCTTGAGGCCGACCACCCCACCCGCATCGCTGACGCCCTCAAGGCCATGGAGGACAACGGCGTGAAGAAGGCGGTGGCCCTGCGGCCCATCACCTCTCCCGAGGCCATTCTCCCCTATATTGAGAACCTCGACATGGTGCTGGTCATGACGGTGGAGCCGGGCTTCGGCGGTCAGGCCTTTATGGAGAGCCAGCTGCCTGTCATCCGCCGGGTGCGGGAGATCATCGACCAGTATAACCCCACCTGCGATCTGGAGGTGGACGGCGGCATCAACCCCGTCACCGCCAAAAAGGTCATCGAGGCCGGGGCCAACGTACTGGTGGCCGGCTCCGCCGTGTACGGCGCGCCGGACATCGACCTTGCCATCTCCACTCTGAGAGGCTGATCTTTCCCCGCGTTTACCCGATCACTAACGAATCTACGGAGGCTTTTCCCCATGGACTATTTTCCCCCCGCACTGGAGACGCTGGTGGAGCAGTTCGCCCGGCTGCCCGGCATCGGCCGGAAAAGCGCCCAGCGGCTGGCCTTCTTTATCCTTGACCGGCCGGACGAGGACGCGAAGGCCTTTGCCGACGCCATCGTGGCCGCCAAATCCTCCATCTCCTGCTGTCCTGTGTGCCAGAACCTGACGGAGGGCGACGGCCCCTGCCCCCTGTGCGCCAGCTCCCGGCGGGATCACTCGGTCATCTGCGTGGTGGCCGACCCCAAGGACGTCATGGCCATGGAGCGGGCCCGGGAGTATCAGGGCCTGTACCACGTGCTCCACGGCGTCATCTCCCCCATGAACCACGTGGGGCCGGACGACCTGCGCATCAAGCAGCTGGTGGAGCGTGTGGCCAACGGCGGCGTGGACGAGGTCATCATGGCCACCAACCCGGACACCGAGGGCGAGGCCACCGCCATGTACCTGTCCCGGCTGCTGCGGCCCTTCGGGGTGAAGATCACCCGCCTGGCCTACGGCATCCCCGTGGGCAGCCATCTGGAGTTCACCGACGACGCCACCCTCATGCGGGCGCTGGAGGGCCGTCGGGAGATGTGACCTCCCCTGCTTCATTCAAAATTCATCGGATCAAACTATAACGAAAGGACGTGTCACCCGTGCCCAGAAGATATGACAGTCAGGATTCCCGGCGGCGTATTCTGGCGGCCTGTGTCCGCCTGTTCATGGAAAAGGGATATAACCGCACCACCGTGGCCGAGATCATCCACGACGCCGACGTGTCTGCCAGCACCTTTCAGAATATTTTCCGGGCCAAGGACGGCGTGCTGGTGGACCTGTGCCGTCTGGTCCTCGATACCCAGCTCCGCGCCGCCCGGGAGCTGACGCCCGACGGCTATCCCCCAGCCTGCGAGTTCGCCGCGTATATCGCCGTCCAGCTGACCACCGCGGAGCTCAACGCCAACCTCCGGGACATTTACGTGGAGGCGTACACCCAGCGGGAGGCGGTGGATTTCATCCAGCAGGGCGCTACCACGGAGCTGATGCGGATCTTCCACTCTTACCTGCCCGATCACACCGAAAGCGACTTTTATGAGCTGGAGGTGGGCACGTCGGGCATGACCCGGTCCTATATGGCCCGGCCCTGCGACAAGTATTTCACGCTGGAGCGCAAGCTCCGCCGCTACCTCTCCATGACCTTCGGCATCTACGGCGTGCCCAAGGAGGAGCAGGATATGCTCCTCGACTACATCGCGTCGGTGGACATCCGGGCCTTCACCGCCCGGGTCATTCATGAATTTTTTACAGCGCTGTCCATCAAGTTCGATTTCGAGCTCAGCGCCGAGGTGACCACCAACTGATTTTCTGCAAAAAACTACGGGCAGATGCATATTTGCGTCTGCCCATTTTTTATGTCTCCGCGTCAGACCCCGCGCCGAACTCCGTCAGGCACAGATCCAGATCCACGTTTCCGTCAATGCCGTCCACCGCACCGGTGCTGGTATACTGCCACATGGCGAAGTGGTAGCGGAAGCTGGTGGCCGACCAGTCCTCCGTGTAGTGGGCCAGCCAGAAGGGCCAGTCCAGCAGGGCGGACAGGTCCAGCTCGGAATAGCCCTTGGACGGGCTGAAGTACACCATGGGCTGATAGCCCCCATCCTCGATGACCTTGCAGAAGGCGGCGGTGCAGGCGGTCATAGTGTCCCCGTCGGTGTCCCGGGTACGGGAGGTCTCCCCGCTCTGCCGCTCCCAGTCAAACACCACCGGCCACGTCACGTCGTAGGGGGCGATCCACTCCAGCACCTGCCGGGCCTCTTCCTCCGCCTCCGCCTCGGTGACGGCCTGAGAGAAGAAGTAGACCCCCACCTCCAGCCCGGCGGCCAGCGCGCCCTCTATATTCTGCATGAAGCACCTGTCCTGAAAAATGCCGCCCTCGGTATAGCCCCGGTAGCCCACCCGGATCATGGCGAACTCCACCCCGGCGGCGGCCACCCGGGCCCAGTCGATGTCCCCCTGATGGGAGGACACGTCCACGCCCACGTAGCTGGGCGCGTCGCCGTCGTAGGTGAGGAAGCCGTCCACGGCGGCAAAATCCTCGGCGGCATAGGTGTTGGCGGGGACGGGGTCCCGCCGCTCCGGCGTCCCCGCGCCGCCGCAGGCGGACAGCAGGACGGACAGCGCCAGCGTCAGCGCCGCCAATCGTTTTCTCATGTGCCCGCCCCCTTTCGTTTTTTACAGCATACCACACAAAAAACGGGTCCGCCAGCAGGCAGACCCGTTTTTTATGAAATCTTAATGTACCGCAGCTCAGTGACAGCCGTCGCACCCGCCGCTGCAGCCCTTGCAGCCGCCGCAGCTTCCGCCGTTTTTATGGTCTTTTACAATGGAACGGATGCACAGCACCACGATCACGGCCAGAACGGCCACTACAATGACGGTTCCCATAGTGTTACGCCTTCACGACGTCCACGGCGCGGAGATTGTCCGCCTTGCCCTGATAGCCCTTGCGGAACAGCAGGTAGAACAGCAGAACGATCAGCGCGAAGGCCACGACGGTGAAGAGGTTGAAACCGACCTCACCGGTGATGAGACCCGCGATCTGGTAGAAGGTCAGAGCCACGACATAGGCCCACAGGCACATATAGCCGATGGCGCCCCAAGTCCACTTGGCATTGTTCATCTCACGCTTGATAGCGCCCATAGCGGCAAAGCAGGGAGCACACAGCAGATTGAAGAGCATGAAGCTGAACGCCTGAATGGCGGAGTAATTGGCCGCGATCTCGCCCCAGATCTCGTCGCCGTTCTCGGACAGCTCACCGGCATAGTGATAGAGGATACCGAAGATGGAGACCACGTTCTCCTTGGCCACAAGGCCGCCGACGGTAGCCACGGTGGCGCGCCAGTTGCCGAAGCCCAGAGGCGTGAAGATCCAGCACACAGCACTGCCGATCATGGCCAGAACAGAGTTGTCCTGATCCTCCACCAGACCCCAGGCGCCATTCTCAACGCCGAAGGCCTGCAGGAACCAGATCACGATGGAAGCCAGCACGATGACGGAACCGGCACGCTTGATAAAGGACCAGCCGCGCTCCCAAGTGGCGCGCAGCACGTTGCCGGCAGAGGGCACGTGGTAGGCGGGCAGCTCCATGACGAAGGGAGCGGGATCACCGGCAAAGGCCTTGAACTTCTTCAGGATGATGCCGGACAGGATGACGGAGGCGATGCCGATGAAGTAGGCGGAGGTGGCCACCCAAGCGGAGCCGCCGAAGATGGCGCCGGCAAACAGGCCGATGATGGGGGCCTTGGCGCCGCAGGGCATAAAGCAGGTGGTCATGATGGTCATCTTCCGGTCACGGTCCTGCTCAATGGTACGGGAAGCCATAACACCGGGCACGCCGCAGCCGGTGGCCACCAGCAGGGGGATGAAGGACTTGCCGGACAGGCCGAATCGGCGGAAGATACGGTCCATGATGAAGGCAATACGGGACATATAGCCGATGTCCTCGAGGATAGCCAGCAGGAAGAACAGCACCAGCATCTGGGGCACAAAGCCCAGCACGGCGCCCACGCCGGCCACGATGCCGTCCTGGATCAGGCCGTAGACCCAGCCGTCCTCAGCCACATGGAGGGCGCCCAGAATGGCGTCGACCCAGCTGGGGACCCACTCGCCGAAGAGCACGTCGTTGGCCCAGTCGGTGGCGGCGGTGCCGATGGAGATCTTCCAGCCGCCCATAGCGATGGCGTACACAAGGAACATGACCACCGCGAAGATGGGCAAAGCCAGCACACGGTTGGTGACGATCCGGTCGATCTTGTCGGAGGTGGACAGGCCCTGACGGCCCTTCTTCACGCAGGAAGCGATGACCTTGGCAATCTGCTCGTAGCGCTCGTTGGTGATGATAGACTCGGCGTCGTCATCCAGCGCGGCCTCGCAGGCGGCGGTGGCCGCCTCGACCTTGCTCTTCGCGTCCGCAGTCAGGGTCAGCTTGGCGACGACCTGCTCGTCGCGCTCGAAGAGCTTGACGGCGTACCAGCGCTCCATCCCCTTGGGGACAGCCGCTCCGACGGCCTGCTCGATGGCGGACAGCGCGCTCTCCACCTCGGAGCTGAAGGTCAGCCGACTGGCGGCAGCGCCGGCCTGAGCGGCCTTCTTGGCCTCGGCCACCAGCCTGTCAACGCCCTCGTTCTTCAGGGCGGAGACCTCGATCACCGGGCAGCCCAGAGCCTTGGCCAGCTTCCCGGCGTCGATCTTGTCGCCGTTCTTGCGGACCAGATCCATCATGTTCAGGGCGACCACGACGGGGATGCCCATTTCCATGAGCTGGGTGGTCAGGTACAGGTTGCGCTCGATATTGGTGGCGTCCACGATATTGATGATACCGTCGGGACGCTCGCCCACTAAGTACTCACGGGCCACGACCTCTTCCAGCGTATAGGGGGACAGGGAGTAGATACCGGGCAGGTCGGTAATGGTGATGTCCTTGTCCGCCTTCATGCGGCCCTCTTTCTTTTCAACGGTGACGCCGGGCCAGTTGCCCACACGCTGATTCGCGCCGGTCAACGCGTTGAACATCGTGGTCTTGCCGGAGTTGGGGTTGCCGGCAAGCGCCAATTTGATCGACATTTTGATGTTTCCTCCTCACAGCGCAGGTTAGCATTTCCTAACCGTGCTTCAAAATAGCAGGCGCCTTTCGGCGCCGGTGGTGGTGTCAGGCAACCTCAATGCATTCAGCGTCGCCCTTGCGGATGGACAGCTCATATCCGCGAACCGTGATCTCCACAGGGTCGCCCAGCGGCGCGACCTTCCGGACATAGATACTGGTGCCCTTGGTAATGCCCATGTCCATGATCCGGCGGCGCAGCGCGCCCTCGCCGTGGAGCTTCACCACAGTGACGGTCTCGCCCACCTTGACATCGTGCAGAGTTTTCATGACAAATCGGCCTCCTCTCCTCAAAATCAGCGGTCTTGCGAAAACGTGGGATCACACCATGATCCGGCAGGCCATGCTCTTGCTCAGCGCCACACGGGTATCCTTCACATTGACGATCAGGTTCCCGTCGATCTCGCTGATGACGGACACCTTTCCGCCCTCCACGAAGCCGAGACTGTTGAGGAAGGCCCGGACCTCGTCCTTTCCGGTAATGCGCTTGATGGTGCTCTCCTGACCGTTGGTCAGCATAGTAAGCGGCATAATGGTAAACCCCTCCGTTCGTAAATTAGTTAGTCTTTTCTAACTTCAATGTAGTTTACCACTGCTAACGCAGGCTTGTCAAGGCCTCCGGGCGAAATTTTGAGGATTGTCAGAATAGCGAATCCATGCTATAATCTGGTTGGGTGATTTTATGCATATCCATGAATCTGCGGAAAACTATCTGGAGGCCATTCTGGCCCTCAGTGAAAAGGGCGCCGTCCGCTCCATCGACGTGGCCCAGTATCTCTCCTTCTCCAAGCCCAGCGTCAGCCGGGCCATGAGCCTGCTGCGGGAAAACGGCTACGTCATCATGGACGAGGACGGCTTCCTCACCCTCACCGAGAGCGGCATGGAGATCGCCGAACGCATTTACGAGCGGCACCGTCTGCTGACCAAGTGGCTGACCCATCTGGGGGTGGACCCAGACGTGGCCGCCGAGGACGCCTGCCGGATCGAGCACGACCTGAGCGTAGAGAGCTTCGACGCCATCAAGAAGTTCATCCTGGAGCACAGCTGAGAAAAGAAGTTATTTTGCAGAAAAAAGCCGCCGGACATGTGTCCGGCGGCTTTTCATGCTTTTTGCCCTCTTTTGCGGCGTTCACCGTTCCGTCCGCTCCCCGGCAAGGCTCCGGGAGAACAGCGAGCGGACCTCCGCCGGGTCGTCCGTCTGGCCCAGCGCCCACATGAGCTTGGTCACCGCGCCCTCTGTGGTCATGTCGTAGCCCTGAATGACTCCCTGAGCCAGCGCCTTCTGCCCCGCCTGATAAAGGGTGAAGTCGCTGCTCTCATACAGGCACTGGCTGCACACCACCACCGCCATGCCCGCCTGAGCGGCGGCGTGGAGCTTTTCAATGAGGTTCCGGCGGATGAAGTGCAGGCCGCCCGCGCCGAAGGCCTCGATGACCACCCCGCGGTAGTGCATCCGCAGGAGCATATCGAAGATCTCCGGGTTCAGCCCGGGGGTGAGTTTGATGAGAAACACGTCCTCGCACAGCCTGTCCCGCAGAACGCAGGGGCCGTCGTACCGGGGGATGGCCTCGTCCCGGACGGTGAGTCCGGAGCCGGACACCGTGGCCGCCAGCGGCCAGTTCACGCTGTCGAAGGCCCCGAAATCTGTGGTGTGGGTCTTGACCGCCCGGCAGCCCAGCATGACCTTCCGGTTGAAGGCCAGAAACACCCCCGGGCGGCCGCTGGCCGCCATGGCGAAGGCGGTGCGCAGGTTGTCGATGCCGTCGGTGAGGGGGTGCTCGATGGGCAGCTGCGCCCCGGTGAGCACCACGGGAATGGGGATGCCCAGCACCATGTAGCTGAGCACCGACGCGGTGTAGGCCATGGTGTCCGTGCCGTGGGAGATGACGATGCCGTCGAAGTCGTTCCGGGCGTCGTAAACATGGCGGGCGATGAGCCGCCACTCCTCCGGCTGGATGTTGGAGGAGTCCAGCCGCATGATGTCCCGCACCGTCAGGTCGTAGCTGTCCGCGAGGCCGCCCAGATAGTGGGCCAGCATGGTGCCGTCAAGGCCGGGGGCAAGGCCCTCGTCTGTCTCCCGGGAGGCGATGGTCCCGCCGGTGGTCAGCAGCAAAATTCGTTTCATCGGGCAATTCCCCTTTGGAGTGTCGTTTTTTGTCGTTCGCTTCGCGGGCGGACAGGCCGCCCTGCGGCATTGTATCACGATGACGCCCGGAGGTCAACTTGCCGCCGGAAAAGTCTGCGGGGGTCGGGGCGGTCAGACGCAAAAAGGCCCCGCCGGACAAAATGTCCGGCGGGGCCCGTGATTTTCGGACTGCGGCATTGTCACGCTTGGATCGGGCGCATAGACGGGTCGCTTTCGCTCCGATTCGGGCTGGTCTGCGGGCCGCTGCGCGGCCCTCCGCTCGCCCTCACTCCGTTCCAAGCTCCCCTATGCGCCTATCCTCGCGCTCAGCAGATCCCCTGCCAGAGCATCGCGTCGGCCACCTTCAGGAATCCGGCGATATTGGCGCCGGCCTGAATGTCGCCCTTCATGCCGTATTTCTCGGCGGCGTCGGCGCAGGCCTTGTAAATGCCTTCCATGATGCCCTTCAGCTTGGCATCGACCTCCTCGAAGGTCCAGCTCAGACGCTCGGAGTTCTGGCTCATCTCCAGACCAGAGGTGGCCACGCCGCCGGCGTTGGACGCCTTGGCCGGGGAGAACAGCAGGCCCGCGGACTTGATGGCGGTGATGGCCTCGGGAGTGCAGGGCATGTTCGCGCCCTCAAACACGCCGATGCAGCCGTTGGCGATGAGGGCCTTGGCGGACGCCTCATCGACCTCGTTCTGGGTGGCGCAGGGCAGGGCAATGTCGCAGGGGACGGTCCAGATGCCGGAGCAGCCCTCCACGTACTTGGCGGTGGGCACATAGTTCAGGTAGGTCTTGATGCGGTCGCGCTTGACCTCCTTGATCTCCTGTATGACCTTGTAGTCGATGCCGTTCTCGTCCACGATGTAGCCGTTGGAGTCGCACATGGCGATGACCTTGCCGCCCAGCTCGGTACACTTCTGGTTGGCGTAGATGGCCACGTTGCCGGAGCCGGAGATGACCACCCGCTTGCCGGCGAAGGACTGGCCGTTGTCCCGGAGCTGGGCGTCGGCGAAGTAGCACAGGCCGAAGCCGGTGGCCTCCGTCCGGGCCAGAGAGCCGCCGTAGCTCAGGCCCTTGCCGGTGAGGACGCCGGACCACTCGTTGCGCAGCTTCTTGTACTGGCCGAACAGGAAGCCGATCTCCCGGCCGCCTACGCCGATGTCGCCGGCGGGCACGTCGGTGTCCGGGCCGATGTGGCGGTACAGCTCGTTCATGAAGGACTGGCAGAAACGCATGATCTCTCCGTCGCTCTTGCCCTTGGGGTCGAAGTCGGAGCCGCCCTTGCCGCCGCCCATGGGCAGGGTGGTCAGGGAGTTCTTGAAGGTCTGCTCGAAGCCCAGGAACTTAATGATGGACAGGTTGACGGAGGGGTGGAACCGCAGGCCGCCCTTGTAGGGGCCGATGGCAGAGTTGAACTGCACGCGGTAGCCGCGGTTGACCTGCACCTTGCCGGCGTCGTCCACCCAGGGGACCCGGAACATGATCACCCGCTCCGGCTCCACGATGCGGCCGATGATGTTCTGCTGCTCGTAGCGGGGGTCGGCCTCCACCACGGGCTCCAGAGATTCCAGGACCTCTTCCACGGCCTGAAGGAATTCCGGCTCGTGGGCGTTGCGCTGCTTGAGACCGTCCATCACGGACTGGAGATATGCGTTTTTGATAGACATCGTTGTCGCTCCTTTTCCTCTTTGAAAGGTTTTACTTTAATATGATGCAGTAATTTTACAACGGCCATGCACGCTTTGCAAGAGGGAATTTGAAAAATTGCAGAAAAATCTGTTTTGCCGCAAAAATCCGGGGACAGTTGCAGGAAATCCGGCGTTTTGACCGGAGCCGCGCTGCAAAAATGACAGAAAGTCCCGCAAAAAAGGGAAACGCCCGGGCCTTGCGGCCCGGGCGATGGGTATTCCCTGGTTCGGAACATGGGAGGAAGGAGATTATGGTGTGGTTAGTGTTGGCT
>CAKUKL010000022.1 GCA_934662925.1 uncultured Oscillospiraceae bacterium
CCATGGAGGACGGCGAGGGTGCGCACCATCTGTTTGCATTTGACACCCGGACGAGCCTCTGGCACAGGGAGGACAACACCGACGCAGAGGGCTGGGGGTGGAACGGAGCGCTGTTCTGCCTCGACAAAAGCGGGACGCTGTGGGCCGACGGCGGCGCCAGAAGCGCGCCGGAGGGGGCCGAGCAGGAGGAACCGGTGCAGTGGAGCGCGGAGTGGGCGGACTTTTACGAATACACCACCTATTCGTCCTCTTCCACGGCCATTCCGGAGAAGAAGGGCATCGGAAAGCTGCTGCTGCGGCTGGAGCTGGACGAGGATTCCAGCGTGCAGATCGACATGCAGTTCGACAGCGACGGCGTATGGCGGCCGGTGAAGACATTGCAGACGGCGGTGAAGCGCAGCTACTACCTGCCCATCGTCCCGCGGCGGTGCGACCATTTCCGGATCCGGATGACCGGAATGGGCGGGTTCCGGCTGTACTCGCTGGTACGGGAAGTCTACAACGGAAGCGAGATGTAGAGAGGAGAGGACTATGGCGAACAGATACACCTATGACGATTTTCAGAAGGCGATGCAGAGCAGCGGCCTTGCGGGGCAGTTTTCCGACGCGGACCTGAAGCTGGCCCAGCAGAACCCGGACGCGGGAATGAGCATCCTGAAGTACAAGCAGGACTACGCCAGCGCCACGACGGACGAGGCCCGGGCGCTGGCCAACATGGGCGCAGAGGGCATCCGATCCAGCTACGGCGGGTACACCGGCGGCGGGAACGGCGGGCAGTACTACCTCACGGGGCTGTCCCCCAAGGACTACCAGAGCCCCGAGGCGCCGACATACAGCAACAACTACGCGGACACCATTCAGGGCCTGCTGGACAAGCAACTGGGGTACGGCAGCTTCACCTACGGGCAGGAGAAGCCGGAGTACAGCAACCGGTACGACCAGACGATACAGGATCTGCTGGACCAGATCGTGAACCGGGGGGAGTTCAGCTATGACCCGGAGACGGACCAGCTGTACAGCCAGTACCGGAAGCAGTACGCCCGGGAAGGGCAGCGGGCCACGCAGGACGCCATGGGCGCGGCGGCAGCGGCCAGCGGCGGCGTCCCGTCCAGCTACGCGGCCACGGCGGCGGGGCAGGCGGGGGATTATTACGCCAGCCAGATGACGGACAAGATCCCGGAGCTCTACCAGCTGGCCTACAACAAGTACATGAATGACTACAACATGAAACTCAGCGACCTCTCCGCGGTATCCGGGCAGGAACAGAGCGACTACGCCAAGTATCTCGACCAGCTCAACCAGTACAACACGGACCGGAACTTCGAGTACAACGTGTGGAGCGACCAGTACAACCGAATCAACAACGACCTCCAGACGGTGTCCGGACTGGAGCAGATCGACTACAACCGGTATCTCAACGACCTGAACCAGTACAACACGGACCGGAGCTTCAGCTACGGCCAGCTGCTGGACGAGGTGAACAACCAGACATCCCGGCGCAATGAAGAGCTGAACCGGGCGCTGACGGCGGCGGAGTACGGGGACTATTCCTTCCTGCAGGACATGGGCATCGACACCTCCAACAACCCGACGGACTACGAGCGGGCGTATCAGCTGGCGGTGCTGGCGGCACAGTACGGGGACTACTCCGGGCTGCGGCAGCTGGGCATCAACCCGGATCTGACCACGGTGAGCGGCAGTGCCAGCAGAAGCTCCCGCAGGAGTTCCGGCAGCTCCGGCAGCTCCGGCGGCTCCGACACGGAGATGACCACGAGCGTCGCAAAGGAGTACGCGAAGAACGGGATCTTCAACGAGCAGGTGCTGGCGGCGCTCCGCAAGGCGGGGTACAGCGACGAGTACATCGAGAAGGTGTACGGATACACGCAGAAGAGTTCCAGCAAAACGCAGACACGGACCAGCGGGCAGCTCATCAGCGTGGCGGGGTACGGCGAGATCAGCTATGACGACGCGGAGACGCTGGAAAAGGCGGGGCTCATCAAGCTCCGGGGGATGGACAAGAAGGGGAAGCCCATCTACATCCCGGTGCCGAAGGATCCGACAAAGCCGATCCTGATGACCAGATAAAAGGAGGCGGGGACAAGGCGCGGGCGTTTCTGCGGAAACGCCGTTATCGGCTGACGCCGACGCGCCTTCCGGAGGAACCAGTTCCCCCGGAGGCCCCCTCCGCCCTCCCGGGGGGACGATCCTGATAACCAAATGAAAAGGAGGCGGGGATAATGCCGCTGAAAGAGACAGGCAGCACGGCGAAGGAGCGGATCATGGCCCGGGCAAAGGCCATGCAGACGACGAACGACCGGAAGCAGACACAACAGAATACCCGGCAGCAGCCCCGGCAGGCGGAAAAACCGCTTGCCGGGGCCACCGGTACGCCGCTGGAGAAGATGCAGAGCCTCGGCAGTCTGGAGGATCAGGAGACCAGGCAGTGGAATCAGGCCATCGGTAAGATGAGCCGGGCGCAGATCGAGCGGCTGAGCGGGACGCTGGACAGCGCGCTTCAGGGGCAGAAGAAGCAGCTGGCGGCCACGGAGCAGGTATTTAGCCAGCTCCACGGGCAGAACGCGACGGAAGGGCTGCGGGAGCAGCTGATGCAGCAGCAGGCCCGGGCCAAAAAGACAGAGGAGCGGCTGGACCAGCTGAATGCGGCCCGGGAGCAGGCTATCTTCCGGGAATATGAGGACCTGCACAGCAGCGGGGACTTTGCGGAAAACAGCGGATACCGGACCACCGCCAACGGGAAAGAGGCGAAGATGCACCCGCTGACGGGCACCTATGCCGAGACGGGATTTGGGGACGTATACTACGACTACATCAACGGGAACCAGACGGCCCGGGACGTGGTGCTGGCCAACGACACGAAGGCGGGGACGACCCACGCGGGGTGGAAGGACCTGCCGGCGGAGACGGTGGCGACGTTCAACTACCTGTACGCCACCCGGGGAAAGGACGCGGCATACGACTATCTGGACCGGTATGAGAGCCGGGGGTATACGGGGATCGAGAGCGCGCTGATGGGCGCGGTGCAGGGATCGGGCGCGGCATCCGCCGCGGCAGCTCTGGGCGGCCTGACGGCGGGGATCACCGGGGATCAGGAACTGAAGGACAACAACCGGGCGTGGTACGGCCGATTCCTGAAGGACGCGGCGGGGGCAAAGCAGGAGCACCCGGCGGCATACGGCGCGGGCAGCGTGGGCGGAAGCCTGGCACTGTTGTCCGGCGTGGGCGCGGCGGCGGGAGCCGGGGCAGCGGCGGCAGGAATGAGCGCCGGAGCGCTGGGCACCAAGACGGCCACGGGGGCGCTGAGCTTCGCCGGGGCCAACGCATTGCAGAACGCGGGCGCGGCAGCCACGGGATATATGGACGGCGGCGACTACCTGAAGGGCATCGCGGTGGCCGGGACACAGGGCATGGCGGGCAGTCTCGCCGGGGGCCTTGTGGGCAGCGGCATGGCCGGGGTGCTGCGGGACAAGGGACTGATGACGCCGTTCATGGAGTTCGTCCGGCAGACGGCCAGCGGCATGACCAACGCCACGGTGAACCAGGCGGTGGGGTACGCGGCGTCCGAAGAAAAGCCCAGCGCCGAGGACATCGCCACGGGCCTTGCCACGGCGTTCGCCTTCAGCGTCCTGACAAGTGCGGTGAATACCGTCAAGGTCACACAGGCCCAGCGGGCCAACATGGAAAGCGCCTACAAGGCGGTGGAACGCGGGTACGCGGAGCTGCTGCGGGGGACGGAGAACATGACGCCGGAGGCCAAGGCCCAGCGGGCGCAGGTCATTCTGGAGCAGACCCAGCGGCTGCGGGAGAGCGTAAACAGCCAGTATATCGCGGGGCAGCAGCAGGCGGTGAACGAGCTCAACGGGGCGCTGGACGTCATCGAGCAGGGGATGCAGAACTATGTGAACGGGTACAGCGCGGCCTATGAGGCGGCGCAGGCCCCGCGGTTCATGCTGCCCGGGGCGGGGAACAGCGGGATGCTGCCCACGGCGGAGGACACGCCCACGGGGCCGGACACGGGACTGACACAAGAAATGCAAGGTATGCTCCAGACGGCCATCCGGCAGGGGATGACGCAGGCGGAGCGGATCCCGGGGGCAGAGCAGTGGGCCGCGGCACAGGCCGGGAATACCATGGCACAGCAGGCGGATACCGTGCGCCCGGACGCCTCGACCGATGCTGCGCCCCGTGTGCCTCAGTCCGCTCCCACACAGTCAGATGTTTCGGAAATTACAAAGCAGCTCACGGCACTGGGCGAGCCGCAGCAGCGGGCGGAGGTGCTGGCCCGGAACATCCAGCAGTTCGTGCAGGGAAAACTGACAGACAGCGCCGCGGCGGCCGACATGATCAACGACCCGGCGGCGCAGCAGGTGCTCCGGCAGATCACAGGGCAGAAGAGAACGGAACAGAGCGCCCAGCTGCCGGAACAGAGTGCCCGGGGCGAGCAGCTTCAGACCACAGAGCGGCAGGCGCCGGCGGGCGTACAGCCGCGGGCGGTGCTGCCCACGGCGGAGGATGGAACGAGCCGGACGCTGCCGACGGCGGATACGGGAGATATTGCGCCTGATGCGCTTCGCGATGACCGGCTCCCCTCCGGCGTTGACAGCGTAAGCACACCAGGGTATGATGAAGCCAACACGGAAAGGAGAACGGGATATGAAGCAGCAGGGGAAGACCAGGTATCTGATGGAGACGGACGATGGGTTTCTGGTGAACGTGCCGGAGGACAAAGTGGAATCCTGGCAGAAGGCGGACCACAGCGCGCCGCTGACACCGGCAGAGCAGCGGCTGAAAGACAGAATACTGGACGAGCTTTACGGCTCGAAAAAGTAAGCAGCCGGGATCTGGGCCTTGAAAACGGCACGACGGCGCGGACGCTGAGCATTCTGCCCCGGGCGGAGTGGGACGCGGAGCTGCGGCAGGTGGGCGCCCGGGTGGAGCAGGAGACGGGCAGGCCGGTGACGATGGTGCTGGGCGGTATCCGGATCACGGACGGCACGGGTACGGTCCGGAGCGTCCGGGGCGTATACAGCGACAGCGGCATTATCGTGCAGGCGGACAACCTGAGACTGAGTCCCGGCCAGATCGCGGACCACGAGATATTCCACAGCTACGCCGACGAAAACCCGGGCCTCATTCAGGCGGTGGAGCGGGCCATCGTGGAGCGGTACGGCCGGGAGGAGTTCGACGGGATTCTGGACCGGTACGTGAAGGAGCTGCGC
The DNA here is from genome assembly GCA_934662925.1 of uncultured Oscillospiraceae bacterium. Lineage (GTDB taxonomy): Bacteria > Bacillota > Clostridia > Oscillospirales > Oscillospiraceae > Enterenecus. The sequence goes on from CAKUKL010000022.1 coordinate 5,238, forward strand.
GGCGTGGTGGATCTGCCGGAGAACGCGACGGCGGAAGAGTTCGAGGACGCGCTGCTGGACGTGAAGAACGAGCTGTTCGCGGACGCATACGCGGGCATCAACGCCTTCGGCGCCCACGCGGAGCAGTACCAGGACACGGTGCAGCAGACGCTGGAGGAGCGGGGCGTGGTAAAGCCCAGCCGGGAGACCGCCGCGGCGACGGACCGGAGGACCGGGCCGCCGGAGCGGTACAGCATCGAAAAAACCACGGAGAACCAGCCGTTTGTAAAAGTAGAGCAGGACATCCTCGCGGGTGTGCCGGAAGAGGATTGGGTATCTACCGTCAAGGAGAACCTGAAGAAAAAGTTCCCCAACGGAATTTCCGTGGGGAACAACGAAATCAATATTGACTATCAGAGCCGACAGGAGATGACCTTTTCCCGGTATATGCAGTGGCTCTACAACAACGACCCGCAGATGCGGGCGGATAAGCTGCGGGCCACAGACAACGCTGACGAGATCCTATATGCCGCGACAGACTGGGTGAACGAAGGACTGAAGCATCCGCGCAAAGACAACATCAGAGACTTTGCGCGAGGTGAGGTTCTGCTGCGCGTAGGCGGAAACGACTACACGGCGGAAGTGGTAGTAGGCACACGGAAGAACGGAAGTATGCTGCTCTACGATGTACTGAACATGCAGCCGACCTCTTTCACAGAAAAAGAGACCGACGCAGCGATAGCTGAGAACCCGTCACCGGGAACCAACAGAAGCACTGCGTCCGTCTCTCCTGACAGTATATCCGAAACCGGCGGAAATGTCAACGGGGAAGAAAAACCGGCGCCAGAGGCGAGACTGAGGACCTACGCGGAAGAGGTGAAAATCAATGCAGGAGAACATGGACAACTTTATCCCGAAGAACGCGGTGAAGTACTGCAACCGGTGCAAACACCAAATTCCACGCACGGTGAAATGCAAGGTACATCCGGACGGAATTCCGCTGGAGCTTCTGGTGGGCCGAAAGAAGTGCGAGGAGTTCGAGAAGATCGAGGAGAAGTAAGCAGGCCGAAGACCCGGTTCTCCATGGATGAACCGGTGGAGCAGACCAAGGACCTGATCGCTGTCCACAATAAAGACTGGGCGGTCATCCGGGACGCGGCGCTGAACTGGGGCGGCATCCCGTCGCCGTCCATCGCCATCGTGGACGCGGCAGAGGGGCACACCGAGTTCGGAGACACCAGCGTGATTTATCCACGCAGCACCATCGACCCGGAGGCAGACAGCCGCAACAAGGTGTACGGCGGCGACGCATGGACGCCGACGAAAGAAAACGCCATCGTGGAGCGCGAAGTGAACTATGACGCGAAGCGGGCGTTTGAGAAGAAAATCGAAGATCTGGCCAGGCAGTTCGCGAGCGGCGCGTTCCAGAACGGAAGTGTACTGAGCCGCGCCGGGGCGGACGGGGAGACCCGGATGGATCTGAACGAGATCGCGGAGAAACTGTCCAAATTCCCGGAAGTGCAGGCCGCATACCTGCAGAGCAGAGACGAGACGCTGGAGCCGGTCTACAAGGAGAAGCGCTTCGACAGCTTCGGGAATGAAGCGCTGCAAAAGTATATTGACAGCGTGGACTATCAGGAGCTGGCCCGCCTCGACATGGAGCTGACGCTGGGACACAGCCTCGACGCGGAAGCGCTGGACGCAGCACGGGACATCATCATTGAGGATTGGGCCGCGCGGAACGCATGGCGGCTCAACCAGAAGCCGGAGCTCCGGGAGCGCAGGATCGAGGTCCAGCGGAAGAAGCTGGAGGACTGGCGCGTCGAAAAGTTCATCCGGAATGCATGGGAGTACTACGAGAAGTACGGGACAGACAGCGATGAGGTGGATACTGAGGCCACCTCCGCCAGAATGACGGAGATGATCGCGCAGGACGGGAACAGGAGCGCCGCCGAAAAGATCGTGCAGGACTGGGTGCGGCCGCAGCTGGAGGGCGTCCTCGGGACGCCGGGCATCTACAACGGCGAAGAGGTCCTGACGAATAACGGCAGGCGGAGCTTTGCGGAGACGCACTGGGACTACACGGCGGAGAACATCGTCAGGGCCATGAACATGGCGGAGGACAAGGGCGCAAACATGTGGGGTGTGACCCCGGAGACACTGGCGGCCACGGCGGCGCGGGAGTACCGGAGCGTAGGCGAAATGCACGCGGACGAGGCCAGACTGCGCACGCTGGACGAGGCGGAGCACGAGCGGGAGCTGCGGGACCTTGGCATCTACCTTGACCGCGTGGTGAACGACCTGATGCTCACAACGATGCACAAGTACGACAACGACTTCCAGGAGGAGCAGAACCTGAGCGGCATCATCGCGGAAGCGGCCAAGGGACAGAAAACGCCGGCGGCCGTGAAGACGGCATTCCGTAAAGAAGGCTATTCCATCAGCGACGGCCACGCGAAGAGCATCCTGAAGCTTATCGACCGCGCAGCCAACATCACGACGGGGTATTACGAGGCGAAGCCCCAGCGGGTGGTGGATTTCGACGAGGCGCTGGCGGTCATCGCGCCGGACAGCGTGCCGGCGGAGGAGATCGCAGCGGTGCGGAACGCGGGCGTGAACGTCATCCAGTATCAGGCCGGGAACGACAAGCAACGCATGGAGATCGCCAACAGCCTGAAGAACGTGCATTTCAGCGTGGACGACGAGGCCGCCGGGGAGGCTGCGCCGCCGAAGAAGCCGGAGAAGAAGGAGCGTAAGCCGAAGACCACGAAACCGGTGGCGGAGAGCCTGCCCATCATCGCGAAGAAGGACTTCCGGCAGAACATGCTGAACCTGTTCTCTATCCCGGCGGGGATGCGCGCGGAGCTGGGTGCCTACGCGGACCAGCTGGCGGACAAGCTGCTGGCCAGCGGGGAGCTGACGCAGGCGGACCGGAACGCCTTCTTTGACCGGATGTATGAATCCGGCGTGGTGACCATGGAGGCGGACGAGTATTTCCAGAACGCGCGGCAGACCGTCCTCGGGCGGCGTATTTACGTGCCGGAGGGTGTGAAGCACGAGTTCGGCGACGACTGGAACGATTTCCGCCGGCAGGCATTCGCGGCGGGGGTGATCTTCACAAACGACAGGACGGACAACGGCATCGACGCGTTCAACATGGAGCTTTCGGAGCGGCTGCCGGGACTGTTCCGCGCGGACGACACGGACGAGCGGATCATTCTGGAACGGATCGTCCAGATGGCGGAGGAGGGCAAGGCGGAAAAGGTGAGCCTTGCGGAGTACACCGCCATGCTGGCCGGGGAGGAATACGTCAGCGAGCGGGAAGTGCTGGACAACATCGAGCGGCAGATGGACTGGGCGCTGCGCACCTTCGCGGAGAAGGCAAAGCTGGAGATCAAGCTGCGGGACCGCACCGGCGTGAAGATCGCGCAGGAGCGGGAGAAGTACGACGAGCGGAAGCAGCGGGCCCGGGACCGTGAGGTGGCCCGCCGGGCAGACGAGGAGGCGAAGCGCCGGGACCGCGTCCGGAAGCAGCGGGACGAGCGGGAGATGCGGGAGCTTCAGCAGAAAACGCTCAAACAGCTGCAATGGCTGAACAAGAACCGGAACCGCGCGCCGGAAGAACTGCGGAGCCGGTGGGACGACATCCTGGGCGACATCGACACGCTGGCCATCGGCGCGGCCAACGAAATGAACTGGAGCCGCAAGTACGGCGCCACGTGGGGAGACCTCGCCCAGATGTATAAGGACGCACAGAAGAACGACCCCAACTTCCTGCCCAGCAAGGAACTGGAGAACATCGTCAACCGACTGGACAAGTCGAAGATCGCGGACCTTGATATGGGCGCGCTTCAGGACCTTTACAAGGCGACGGTGGGTCTGCGGACGGAGTTCTACAACCGGAACAACGTCATTGGGGACGAGGAGCACCGGATCTTCGAGGATGTATACGCGGACAGCACCCGGGAGCTGCGGTTCGGCGCGGACACCAAGGCGGGAAAGAATGCCCGGGAGGGCAGGAAGCTGGACCGGCTCTTCAACACGGACCAGCTGTCCCCCATGAACGTGATGCAGCGCATGGCAGGGTGGAACCCGAACAGCACGTTTTACGCCATGGCGAAGCAGCTGGAGAAGGGCGAGCGGGACATCCGGGCCTACACGGTGAAGGCCAACCAGCTGCTGCGGGACTTCCTGACGGAGCATGAGGAATGGGTGAAAAAGGCGGACGGACAGGGCAAGGACGCCGTCTGGTATGAGGTCGAAGTGCCGGAGCTGCTGGAGCTGGGGATGGGAGACAAGCCCATCTTCAGCGACACGGTGAAGGTATATATGACGCCGGCCCAGAAGATCCACATGTATCTGGAGAGCAAGAGCTACGACAACCTGCGGCACATGGCCGGAGGCCGTACCTTCGCCGACCGGGAGCTTTACAGTCAGGGGAAGCGCGGCGAGGCGTTCGCCCAGGGCAGGACGATCAAGCTGGCGCCGGAGACGGTGAAGAAGCTGGTGAGCGACCTGACGCCGGAGGAGCAGGAGCTGGCCGGGCTGCTGGAGAACTACTACAACCAGTTCGCGGCGAAGGAGATCAACCGGGTATCCAACATCCTGTACGGCTACGACAAGGCCGTGAGCCGGAACTACGCCCCCATCTACACCAACAAGAACTACACCAAGAGCGAGCTGGGCGTATTCGACGCCACGGCGGAGGGCGTGGGCAACCTCAAGGCCCGGCAGTATTCCAAGAACCCCAGCTACAACATCGGCGCTTTCGACGCCTTTGAGCGGCATATCGAGCAGACGGCGCGGTTCACGGGGATGGCGATCCCGGCGCGGAACTGGCAGACGCTGCTGAACTGGCGGGAGAAAAACAACTCCATGTCGGACGTCATCAGCCACACGTGGGGCAACGAGAGCCTGAACTACATCAAGGACATCATCCAGACGCTGCAGGGCGGACAATCCATGCAGAAGGACAGCGCCGGCGCGCTGGCGGACACGGTATTCAGCAACTACATCAGCGCCGTGTTCGGCTTCAATCCGTCCATCGTATTCAAGCAGCTGGGCAGCATCCCGCTGGCGTCGGCATGGCTGGGGGCGGGGAACATCCCGTCGCCGGCGCAGATCAGCCGGATCGACCGGGCTCTCATCGCGAAGTACACGCAGGAACTGGACTGGCGTACCATGGGGTATTCCACGCCGGAGACGAAGCAGCTGAAGGACAACCCCAACTGGACCCAGAGCAACAAGGCGTTCGCTTTCCTGTTCGGCGGCGAGGCCATCACGGCCATGGACGGCTGGGCGGCCAGCGTACTGTGGCCGTGGGCGGAGAACAAGGTGCGCCGGGAGTATCCGGAGCTGGAGACCGGGACACAGGCCCAGATCGACAGCGGGGCCAGCCCCTTTTACCGGAAGGTCGCCGAGGAGTTCAACGAGGCGGTGGCCCGGAGCCAGTCCACGTCGGACGAAATGCATCAGGGCACCCTGCGCAAGAGCAAGAATCCCGTGACACGGGCATTCACCATGTTCAAGTCCGATTCTTCCCAGACGTACAATGCCCTGCGGCAGTACCTGGGCGAGGCCGGGTATTATAAGCGCGCGGGGGATCAGCAGGGCCAGAGCCGGGCACAGAAGGCCGCGGGCGCGGCGTTCCTCGCCGCAGTGGGCGGGTACGCCTTCGCGCAGATGGTCGAGTTCCTGATGAACCTCTGGAAGCACAAGGGCAAGGCATACCGGGACGAGGACGGGAACCTGACGGCGGAGAGCGTGGCCCGGGAAATGGTCATGGGCCTCATGGGAGACTTTGCGGGCATCGTCACCGGAGGCGAAGAGCTGGCGGACGTGATCGGGAATATCCTGAGCGGAGACAGCCGGTGGTATGGGATCGACACGCCGGGACTGGAGCAGCTGAGCGATGTGATCGAGACGGTCATCAGCAGCGGAAAGGGCACGATCCAGACGGTGAAGGAGCTGGCGGACGTGGTGATGAACGGCGGAAGCCCCATCGAATACCTCCGCCGGCACGGCGGGGACATCGCGGGCGGCATCAAAGAGTTTGCCGCGGCGGCGGCCACATATCTGCCGGGCCTGCCGGCGAACAATCTGGAAGCCTATCTGCTGGGCACGGTGCGGTGGATCTCGCCGGAGCTGGGCACGGCCTACGAGGACGCGCTGGCGACGGCGGACAAGGACAAGCTGTCCGGGCTGAAGGGCGAGGCGCTGGAGCGGCGGGTGCGGGACATCCTGTCCAACCGGAGCGTTGAGCAGGACGAGGATACCGCCGCGGCGCTGGCGGAGCTGTATGAGGCCGGATACAAAGGCGCCGTACCCGGGGACACGCCGGGCAGCGTCACGGTGGGAGAAGAGAGCCGGAAACTCAGCGCCTGGCAGCAGCAGACCTGGGACAAGGTATGGAGCGGCACGGTGGGAGACAGTCTGAAAACGCTGACGGCGTCCGAGGTGTTCCGGACGGCGGACGATGAGACCCGGGAGAAGATGCTCCGCGCCCTGTACGACTACGCGGGCGAGAAGGCGAAGGCGGTGCTGTTCGGGGATTATGAGGTCAAGAGCGGCAGGTCGAAGGCAGACCAGGTGCTGGCATCCGGCGCGGATATGAACGGGTATCTGGAGCTGAAGGTCAGCGGAGCCGTGGACAGGTACCTGAAGGCCATCGAGAACGGGGCCAGCGCCGAAGTCGCCATGGACACGGCCCTGAGTGTGGCCGGGTTGGAGCCGGAGGACGGGAAGAAGAGCGTCACGGACGTGCAGCGGTGGCGGGCCGCCATCGACGCCGTGGACGGCACAAAGGCCCAGAAGGAGGCCCTGATGGCCATGATGAGCGACGCGGCCCGGGCCAAGTACGAGATCGCGGACCGGTTCGGCATCGAGGCCCGGACATGGGTGCGGCTGCGGGAGATCCTGCCGCAGTTCGACGCGGACGGGAACGGCAGCTACAACGGCAGCGAGGTCGAGGACGCCATTGACGCACTCAACGGGAACGGCATCATGCTGCCCGGCGGGAACGGACCCCAGCAGCTCACAAACGAAACGCGGGCGGTGCTCTGGCAGCTGTTCAGCGGCAGCAAGAGCGCCATGAACAACCCGTACAGCGTGAGTATGGGGTGGAAGGTGCTGGAGGCAAAGAACGCAGGATAACGAAAAGAGGACCGGCAATGCCGGTCCTCTTTTTACTGAAAATCATCAATGTCAATGGAGACAGTCTCCAGATTCCCGTCGTAAACAGGATAAAGGGTGACGGTCCAGCCGTTAATATAGCCGTCCTCCTCGTAAAAATCGAAATAGTCAGCGGCTTTGGAGCACTCGGTTCGATCACCGAATAGGCGATGAGGCCCGTACCAGACGGAACCGGTGGCATAGACCAACTCAAACGTGCCAAG
>CAKUKL010000023.1 GCA_934662925.1 uncultured Oscillospiraceae bacterium
CCCCTGTACCGCGGCCAGCACGCCGTAGGTCAGGAAGCCCTCCTGCTCCGCCGTTCCGCCGTCGGCAAGGATCGTCTCCAGCTGCCCGCCGATGTAGTCGCCGCCCCCGGGGGTCAGCTCCATGTCGTCGCCGGTCTGGACCAGCTGCACCGAGTAGTCCCCCGCCTCATAGAGGCAGGCGTGGGGCAGCTCCGCCCCCCGGTCCACTCCGTCCAGCACCGTATACCGCCGGCAGGCGGCGCAGACGCCCACGGCCTGCGCCAGCTCCGGCGACGGCGTCACGGAGCCGTCAAACTCCATGGACAGCAGCCCCCGCTTCGCCAGCGATTCCTCCGCCGTCTGCCGGGCCATGGCGATGCCGCCGGAGTCCAGCCCGAAGAAGGGGTCCCGTATGCCGTAGAGGACGCCCGCGCCCAGCGCGGCCGCCGTCACGGCAAATTCCCGCGCGCTCAGTTTTACCTTTTCATCCATATCTGTCACCTCACTCCTGAACTGTCTTTATGAACACGACGCTTCCCTCGTCAAGGAAGGCCGATTCCTGCCGGCCCATCTGCGCGCCGGACTCGCTGTAGCTCAGCTCCGTCTGGAACACGCCGTGGGACTGCACGCTGCCGCCGTACAGCAGGGCCGCGGCCTGCGTGACCAGCTTCATGGCCAGCATATCGCCGCCGTGGTACAGCGTGCCGATGTTATGGGCGGTGTCCGCCGCGGCGAGGACCACATTCAGCCCCGTGCCCAGCGCTACGATGCTCACAAGGCGGCGCACCGTCTCGTCGCTGACCTGATGGAAGCAGTCCAGCAGGCCGTCCACAAACACCAGAATGTACGGGTCCTCCGCCTCGTCAAGGCGGCCGCCCGCCGCCCGGTTTTTCCGGTCCTGAAGCATGGGCATGAGGTCGGCAACGCCCTGCTCGAACTGCGCGGCGTCCTGTTCTCCTCTGTAGGCCACGGTACGGACGGGGCGGAGCTTTTCCGTCATCTGCCGGTACAGGGCCGCCGTCACGCCGGCGGCGGGCTCTACCGCGGAGACGAGCAGGAACTGCCTGCGGCGGAGATCCAGCGTCACCGGGGTTACATTCTCCCGCTCAAAGCCGAGGAAGATGTCCCCCGTGGCATGGTCCGCCGACCGTACCACATCGGGCAGCACCGGGATGGGCGCCGGACGCGCTCCCGTCCACTTCTGGTTCATGAGGGCGGCCAGCGCCCGGATGGCGGAGGCCCGGATGTTCTCCGTCTGCCCGTCGGCGGGGAGGGCCGCCTGGAATTCCAGCGGCGGCGCGCCCCGCACAAGGCCCCGGCCGGGATGGTTCTCCGGCTCCAGCCCGCCGGTGCTGCCCACGATGGCGGCGTAGTCGCTCTTTTCCGTCATGCGCAGGGCCACGGAGTTTTTGATGTTCTGGCTCACCCGGTAGTTGATGCCGTTCTGGGTGTTGGCCGTGGCCACAAGGTACATTCCGCAGCCCGCGCCGTCCCGGACCAGCGTCTGGAAGAAGTTGTCCAGCCCGGGGTAAAGGTCGAGGACCGGGGCGAAGTTGTCCAGAATGAGCACGATGTACGGCAGGCTCTCCCCCGCCGCCTCCCGGTAGGAGGCGATGCTCACAAGGCCCATGTCGGCGATGAGCTTTTTCCGCCGGGCAAGCTCGGCGGAAAGCATGGCCGTCAGCTTGTTGATCCGCTCGTCGTCGCCGCTGACCGCCGCGCCGCCCACCTGGGGCAGGTCCCGGAACAGGTTCAGGCTGCCGCCGCCGAAGTCCATCAGGTACAGGTTGACCTGCTCCGGCGTATAGGACAGGGCGGTGGACATGATGAGGGTGTGGAGCAGGGTGGTCTTGCCGCTGCCCGGCGCGCCGTAGACGGCGATGTGCCCCTCCTCCTGGAAGTTGAAATACAGCGGGTACTGGGACTGGGAGCGGGGATCGTCCAGCATGCCCACGGCGGGGGCCAGCTGCCGCGGGCTCTCGTCCCACTTTTCGCCGTCGAAGGCCACGCTGAGCACGTCCCGGAGGGACACGGTGTCCGGCAGCTTGGACGTCCAGATGGCCCGGGCCCGGTCGGTGCCGGTCCTGCGGGCGTAAGCGTCCAGATACTCCACCACCGCGTCGATCTCGTTCTTTTCCGAGCGGTAGCCGGTGGTCTTATCCGGCTCGTAGGAGATGCGCCGCCCGTACAGGTCCACCACGGACACCTTGGTGGACCGCTGAAGGCTCAGGGCCCGGTAGGGGTTGTAGGGTGCGCCGCTCCAGAAGGACTGGATCTCCTCGTACACCTCGTCCTCACCCACCTGCACGAAGGCCCGGCCCGGGTTGGTGATCTTGGCCGCGTCCGGGTGGTGGAGCATCTCCCGGCTGTCGGCGGAGTTGGCCACCTTGAGGCACCAGCGGAAGCGGGTGTTGGCGTTCATCTTGTCGTCCACCACGTTGGCGGGCTTCTGGGTGAGCAGCACCATATGCACGCCCAGCGTCCGGCCGATGGCGAACACGCTGTTCACCGCCTGCATGAAGTCGGGGAAGCGCTGCTTGAACTCCGCGAACTCGTCGATGACCACGAAGAGGTAGGGCAGCGGCTCCTCCGCCCGGCCCTCCCGGAGCAGCTTGCGGTAGGCGGAGATATTGCTCACCTGATATTTGTCCAGCAGGGCCTTCCGCCGGGTCAGCTCGTTTTCCAGCGCGATGAGGTTCCGGCCGATGCTGGTGTCCAGATCGGAGATGGTGCCCGCCAGATGGGGCAGGTTCTTGAAGGGGAGCAGCAGGCCTGTGCCCTTGAAGTCGATGAGCACGAAGGACACGGCGCTGGGCGGGAAGCGCACCGCCATGGACAGGATCCACGACTGGACCATCTCCGACTTGCCGGAGCCGGTCATACCGGCCACAAGGCCATGGGGGCCGTGAGCCTTTTCGTGGATGTTGAAGTAAAAGGGCTTGCCGTCGCTCCGGATGCCGATGGGGACGGCCATGCTCTTTTCCGGCTGGGGGTCCTTCCAGTTTTCCTCCAGCGCCAGCGCCTCCGGCGTCTCCGCCCGCAGGCCCTGCAGGAAGGAGATGCTGGTGGGAAGGCTGCCGCCCCGTCCGCTGAGTTCCACCCGCACGGGAGCCAGCTTCCGGGCGTACTGCTCGTAGGACTCCTCCGGGACGGTGTCCAGCGTGAAGGTCTGCCGGGCGGAGGCCCGGTCCTTTTCGTAAAATACGTTCTTGTGCCCCAGCTCGGCCACGTAGTAGCACTCCTTGGGGAGGTTATCCATCCGGTCCAGCAGGAAGATAGCCCCCGCGCCGATGGTCGGGTCGCAGGCGCTGATCTTCCGGAGGATGGGGCTGCCCGCCGCCGGAGCCAGCGAGGCGCAGATAAAGAGGTAGAAGGGCCGGTGGGCCATCGGAGCGCCGTACTCACTCTTCTCGTTTTCCAGAATACGCTGGTTGAGGATGTCGTCCAGCTGGCCCAGCACCTTCCCGGCCTGAGCCGGGCTGTCCACAATGTACCGCAGCTGCCGAGCATCGTCGTACACGTGGGGGAGCCACCGGACGAATTCCCAGTCCTCCCGCTCCTCCGGGCGGCAGATCACCACGATGCGCAGGTCGTCGTAGCTGTGCAGGGCGCTGGCCTCCACCACCAGCTCCCGGCCCAGCGCCACGCACTTGTCCCGGTCGCCGATGATGCCGCAGGCGGGGTGCCGCCCGAAGTCCATGACGATGGGGCAGTCCGTCACCTCGCGGAAGCGCTCCGCGATCTCCTCCGGCTGGAGCTCCAGCGGGTCGGCGTCCTCGATGGTCAGCGCCCGCTTGGGCGCCCGGACGGAAAAGGCCGCGGGCACCGTGCCCTGCCCCAACCGCAGCGTCATAAAATCCGGGTCCCGGAGCCTGCGGGCCCACAGGGTGCGGGCCGGGCCGTCCGCCAGCTTCATGCAGGCGGCCACCGGGGGGTTATCCTCCGTGAGGATCTTCCGCTGCGCGCGCTCCATCCGCTCCAGCCTGCCGACCTGCTCCTCCAGATAGTCGCCGTATTTGTCCAGCCGGGCCTGTTCGCTGTTGGCGTATTTTTTCTTCTCGCCCTTGTAGCGCACCACGGCCATGATCACGCCCACCAGCGCCATGGGGGCGCTGAAGTACAGCGTGCCCATCACGCCGGTGACGAACACGCAGATGATCACCATGATGCTCACGGAGATGAGGGGCGTCACCAGAACGCTGGCCCAGCTGATCTGGGGCTTGCCGCCCAGCCGGGGCGGCGCCTGAAGCTCCACCGCGTCGTCCGGCAGCTCCTCCCGGAGCCGGGGGGACTGGCGGAAATAGTAGGGGTATGGGTCGTCGATGCTGTCCACGCCAACGTCCTTTTCCTCCGGGCGGACGTCGGAGCGGACCTTTCCGTCGTAGCAGACGGTGAGCATGTCGCCCACCAGCAGGATGCGGCAGAAGCCGATCAGCAGCTCGCTGTCCGCCTCGAGCCGTCCGCCGGTGCTCCGAGATCCGTTGAGAAACGTGCCGTTGGCGCTGCCCAGATCCTCGAACTCCCAGCCGTCCATGTCCCGGACAAGGCGCAGGTGCCGCCCGGACACCTGACGGCAGCTCACGGTCACGTCGCAGCCGCCGCTGCGGCCGATGACGATCTCGTCCCGTCCCGTCAGGTCGATGACCCGGCCCATGTCCGGCCCCGTCCGGTACACCGCCAGCGCGGTGCGGCTGTCCTCGTCGAGGACGCACACCGTCTCGAAGGGGATCTCCCCCTGTGCCAGCCGCAGCGTCTCCTCCGGGGCCTTTTTCAGCCCCGTTATGTACCAACCGCTCTCGTCCGCCGTGATGGAAATGGGCTTTTTCTGCCGGAGGCCGTCCGCCCGGACGCCGCATTTCTCCCCGCGGCCCACGGTGCAGCTCTGCCCCGGCGCAAGCTCTGTCTCCAGAATGCCGTCGCCCCAGTACGCTCTGAGCAAATACATCTCTCCACCACCAAACGATTATTTCAATCTGGACAGGTCCGTAATGGTAAACAGGTCCGCAAGCTCATCGGTGTAGATGCCCAGCTCCGTGAGCAGCGGCTTCGTCTCCCCGTTCTGCATGAACAGGAACAGTAGGGACAAAAACCCCGACCAGGACAGGGGGCGGGCCTTGTTCTCCGCCGCCGAGATCGTCTGCCGGGTCACGCCGATGATCTCGGCCAGCTCCGTCTGGCTCAGCCCCAGCTTCGCGCGCAGCATGGGGAGATTTTCCGCCATTCTTACCGTGTACTTTTCCCGGTCCGGACCGGCGAGCCCCATCATATGCTTCAATGCAGATCCCTCCTCGCACTTCGTAAAAAGAATACTTACCACGGGGAAATGTAATATTTTTTGTCACGACATCAATGTATCATACTTGCCCCCGCAACGCAATACCTTTTTCAAATTTTTCCTACCAAATTTCATTTATTTTTCAGGCCACGCACCCCACGATGTTTTGTACCATTATCTTTGAAACAAAAAAGGGCATCGCGCGATGTGCTCCGCAGGATGCCCTTTTCTATATAGCTGCCGCCATTGTACCAGATTCTTTTTCCAAAATCCATTACTTCATTTCACCCGGAAGTGCCGTAATTATGACAGCGCGGCGGCATGTGAATATTGAAAATATCCCCAGCAAAAAACGTATCCTCATAAAGCATTCACAGTATCTTACCGGGGAGGGCGGAAACATGACCGCAACCTATCAGATCGTCCCGGAAAGCCCCATGGGCGAGCGCCGGGGCGCCCTGTTCCTCAGCAGGGAGGGGCCGCAGCTGCACGGAATGCTGTCGCTGCTGGGCGCTTCGCCCCCCCTGTGCGCGGCACACCCGTGGGCGACGCCGCGCGCCTGCTGCACCATATGCGCACCGCCGTCAGCGACCTCGACTGCGTCACCGAGCTGCGGCAGGCGGCGGGGACGCTCACCGGGATCACCCAAACGGGCAGAGCCCGCATGAAATTCTATGGCACAGCCGTCCCGCCGGAGCGCCGGCCGGGGGCGGAGGAAGGAGCGCACGACATTGACTGACCAACGGACCACGCCCAAACGGGTCGCCCCAAAGCCGACCTTCATGGTGAAGCTGGCCACCTTCATCGTGGACAAACGGAACCTGTTTTTTCTCATCACCATCATTCTGCTGGTATTCTCGGCCTTCTCCCGGAACTGGGTGGAGGTGGAGAACGACCTGACCGCCTTCCTGCCGGACACAGCGGAAACGAAGCTGGCCCTCAACGTCATGGAGGACCAGTTCACCACCTACGGCACGGCGGAATTCATGGTGGCCAACATCACCTACGCCGAGGCGGAGGAACTGTCCGGCACCATCGCCGACCTCAAGGGCGTGCAGACGGTAGCCTTCGACGAGACCGCCGACCACTACAACAACGCCTCCGCCCTGTTCTCCGTGACCTTCGACAAGGATGAGACCGACGACACCTGTCTCGATTCGCTGGAGCGGGTGAAGGAGACGCTGGCGGGCTACGACCTCTTCGTGTCCACCGATCTGGGCAATACCTTACAGGACACCATCGCCTCCGAGGTCAACGTCATCATGGTGTACGTGGCCGTCATCGTGGTCGTCGTGCTCACCCTCACCAACCAGACCTACGGCGATGTGCCGGTGCTGCTGCTGACCTTCGTCACCGCCATGATCCTCAATCAGGGCAGCAACTTCCTGCTGGGCACGATCTCCTTCGTGTCCAACTCCGTCACCAGCATTTTGCAGCTGGCGCTGTCGCTGGACTACGCCGTCATCCTGTGCAACCGCTTCAAGGAGGAACGGCAGACCATGGACATCCGGGAGGCAGCCATCACCGCCCTGAGCAAGGCCATCCCGGAGATCGGGGCAAGCTCCCTGACTACCATCGGCGGTCTGGCCGCCATGCTGTTCATGCAGTTCAAGATCGGCCCGGACATGGGCATCTGCCTGATCAAGGCCATCCTCTACGCCCTGCTGTCGGTGTTCATCGTCATGCCCGGCCTGCTGGTGCTGTTCGGCCCGCTCATTGAAAAGACCCATCACCGGAACTTCGTGCCCAAGATCTCCTTCGTGGGCAAGCTCGACTACGCCACCCGCTTCGTGGTGCCCGCGGTCTTTCTCGTGCTCATCTGCCTGGGCTTCCACTTCTCCAACAACTGCCCCTACGCCTACGGCTACAGCTCCCTGACCACCCCCAAGCTTAACGAGAGCCAGATCGCCGAGAACATGATCGCCGACAACTTCTCCTCGTCCAACATGGTGGCGCTGGTGGTCCCGGCGGGGGACTACGAAAAGGAAGGCCAGCTCCTTGAAGAGCTGGAGACCTATGACGAGATCGACTACACCATGGGCCTTTCCAATGTGGAGGCCATGGACGGCTACATGCTGGCCGACGCGCTGACGCCCCGGCAGTTCGCGGAGCTGGCCGGGCTGGACTACGAGGTGGCGCAGGTGGTCTACGCCGCCTACGCCGCCCGGCAGGAGGACTACGGCAAGCTGGCGGGCAACCTCGCCACCTATAAGGTCCCCCTCATCGATATGTTCCTCTTCGTCTGCGACGAGGTGGACGCGGGCGTGGTGTCGCTGGATCAGGACCAGCGGGACACCCTCTCCGAGGCGGAGACCCAGATGCGGGCGGCCAAGGCCCAGCTGTGCGGCACGGAATACGACCGGATGCTCCTCTATCTGACCCTTCCGGTGAGCGGCGAGGAGACCTACGAATTTACTGACACCATCCGCGACATCGCCCAGAAGTACTACCCCGACGGCACGGTGTACGTGGCGGGCGACTCCACCAACGAATACGACTTCCAGAAGTCCTTCTCCCGGGACAACGCCGTGGTCAGCATCGTGTCCATCCTCATCGTGCTGGTGGTGCTGCTGTTTACCTTCAAGTCCGCGGGCATGCCCATCCTGCTCATCATCGTCATTCAGGGCAGTATCTGGATCAACTTCTCCATGCCCTACCTTACGAACTCCAGCCTGTTCTTCATGAGCTATCTGGTGGTCAGCTCCATCCAGATGGGCGCGAACATCGACTACGCCATCGTCATCGCCAGCCGCTATCAGGAGCTGAAGGGCAAGATGGACCACCGCACCGCCATGATCGAGACGCTGAACTTCGCCTTCCCCACGGTGATCACCTCCGGCACCATCCTCGCCGTGGCGGGCACGCTCATCGGCCAGATGACCTCCGAAGCCGCCATCGCCGGCATCGGCCAGAGCCTTGGCCGGGGCACCATCATCTCCATGATCCTCGTGCTGTTCGTCCTGCCCCAGATCCTGCTCATCGGCGGCGGCATCGCGGACAAGACCAGCTTCTCCGTGCCCGCCGTGGGCAAGCGCGAGGTGGGCCGGGGCCGGGTCTTTGTGGACGGCGTGGTCAGCGGCGAGATCCACGGCACCGTCAGCGGCGTCATGCGGGCCAATATCGACGGCGATGTGGACCTGCGCCTCACATCGGGCAGTACAACTCAGACAGACGGCCTGATCCAGCCGGACGCAGACGCGGGAGAGGAGGAGAGCGGCCATGAAGAAGAATAAAGCAAAAACCCTGCGGGGGCCCGCCCTCCTGCTGGCGGCGGTGCTGCTCTTTTCCCTGTGCCCTGCCGCCGCGGCGGCGGAAGAGGGCGGGAGCACCGACGTCATCCGTGTCAGCACCGCCGACGACCTCATCGCCCTGTCCCAGAGCTGCACGCTGGACACCTGGTCCCGGGGCAAAACCGTGGAGCTGGACGCGGACATCTCGCTGGAGGGCGCGGATTTTGCCCCCATCCCCAGCTTCGGCGGCACCTTTCACGGAAACGGCCACACCGTCAGCGGCCTGAACCTCACCGGCAGCCAGTCCCACGCGGGCCTGTTCCGCACGGTGCAGGAGGGCGGCACGGTAGCGGACCTGAACGTCTCCGGCACCGTCAGCGCCGACGGCAGCGAGGCCGCGGGCGGCATTGCCGCCGTCAACTATGGCACCATCCGGAACTGCACCTTCTCCGGCACCGTCAGCGGCAGCGCCAGCACCGGCGGCATCGTGGGCCGGAACGCCGTCACCGGCGCCGTCTGGAACAGCCGCAGCAGCGGCTCCGTCCGGGGCGACAGCATGACCGGCGGCGTGGCAGGAGAGAACCTCGGCCTCATCGCCGCCTGCACCAACGGGGCCTACGTCAATACCACCAATCAGGATAAGACCGTGTCCGCCGAGGACATTTCCCTGGATCTGTCCTTCGATATGGCCAACCTCCGCACCGGGGACGCGCTGGTTTCCGCGGCGGACAGCGGCGGCATCGCCGGGTATTCCTCCGGCGTCATCCGGAGCTGCGAAAACACGGCCATGGTGGGTTATCCTCACGTGGGCTACAACGTGGGCGGCATCGTGGGCCGCAGCTGCGGCTACATTCTCTCCTGCGTCAACAGCGGCGCGGTCTACGGCCGGAAGGACGTGGGCGGCGTGGCGGGCCAGATGGAGCCGTACATCGAAATGAACCTCTCCCAGAGCACGCTGAGCACCCTTCAGCAGCAGCTCAATGAACTGAGCGCCCTGATCGACAAGGCGGCGGACGACGCCGAGGGCGGCTCGGCGGGGGTCACATCCCGGCTGAACAGCATGTCCGGCTATGTGAAGGAAGCCGCGTCCGAGGCCAACGACATGAAGGTGGTCATTGACGCGGGCGGCTCCATCGCCGGTTCCGGCAGCGGCAGCCACCAGACGGACGTCACCGTCACCCCCGGCGGGCCGTACATTGAGGGCGGCCACGGCAGCGGGGCCAGCGTGGATGTGGACGTGTCCCAGGACGGCGTGTCCATCGACGTGTCCAAGGGGGAGGGCGGCGGCGTCAGCGCCGGCGTGACTCCCTCCGACGTGGACATCGACAGCAGCGGCGCGGCGGGCGGTCAGGTCACCGGCGCGGCGCAGGTGGTGGCCACCCCCGATCTGGGCGGCCTGACCTCCTCCGTCAACGGCATCAGCAGCCAGCTCAGCCAGCTCAACAGCGCCGTGTCCGGCACCGTGGGGGTGCTGGCGGACGACGTGCGGGCCATCAACGCCAAATTCAGCGAGCTGTCCGCCACCCTCTTCGACGCGGTGGAAAACGCACAGAGCGGGGACGTTGTCTCAGACGTCTCGACTGTGGATGTGGACGCCATCACCCTCGGCAAGGCCGCGGACAGCAGAAACACCGCCGCCGTCAGCGGCGATATCAACGTGGGCGGCGTGGCCGGTTCCATGGCGCTGGAATACGCCCTCGACCCGGAGGATGACGTGTCCGCCGACATCTCCGCGGACTACCGCCGGGAGTACGAGCTGAAGGCCGTCATCCAGAACTGCGCCAACACCGGCGAGATCACCGCCAAGCGCAGCTACGCCGGCGGCGTGTGCGGCCGGATGGATCTGGGCCTCATTACCGGCGGCATGGGCTTCGGCGGCGTGACCAGCGAAAACGGCAGCTATGTGGGCGGCGTGGCCGGGCTCACCGGCGGCACCGTCCGGAACAGCTTCGCCAAGTGCACCCTCAGCGGCAAAAAATATGTGGGCGGCATCGTGGGCTCCGGCATCACGGAATCCCTCACCGGCGCGGTGAGCACCGTGTCCGGCTGTTACAGCATGGTGGAGATCACCGGCGGCCCGGAATACGCGGGCGCGGTGTCCGGGGCCATGGCGGGGGACTACCTCGAAAACCGCTTTGTCTCCGACGGTCTGGCTGGCATCGACGGCCAGAGCTACGGCGGCAAGGCGGAGCCCATCAGCTACGAGACGCTTCTGACCGCGGAGGGCCTGCCCGCCGAGATGCGGAAGTTCACCCTGCGCTTCATGGCAGACGATGAGGTTTTGCTGGAAAAGACCTTTGACTACGGCGCGTCCTTCTCCCCGGACGTCTGCCCGGACATTCCGGAAAAGGACGGCTGCTACGCCGTGTGGGACAGGACCAACCTCAGCGACCTGCACTTCGACACGGTGGTCTCCGCCGTCTACATCCCCTACACCACTGCCGTCACAACGGATACCGCCCGGGAGAGCGGCCGGGCGGTGTTCCTCGTGGAGGGCGACTTCGATGACGACGCCGTCCTGACCGCCGAGCCGCTGGCCAAGGACACCACGGGCTTCGTCCCCGTGTCCGGCGGCCTTGTGGGCGCGGTGCGGCACTATCTGAGCAGCGGCACGTGGTACCGCCTGCCCTCCTCCCCCATCAACCGGGACGTGACGGAGCAGTGGCATTTGACCCTCCCTCAGGACGGCAGCGACACCCACAAAATTCACTACCTCTCCCCCAGCGGCTCCACCGACAACATCCGCATCTACATCCGGCAGAACGGCAGCTGGCGGCGGGCGGACTGCGAGGCCTTCGGCAGCTATCTGGTCTTTGAGGTATCCGGAACGGAGGCTGACATTGCCGCCGTCACCGTGCTGCCCGTCTGGTGGGCGTGGCTCATCATGGGGCTGCTGTGCCTCGGCCTGCTGATCCTCATCATCCTGCTCATCCGGAAGATCGTCAGCGGCATCCGCCGGAAGCGGCTGGACGCCCGGGCCAGACATTTGGCTGACGAGGACGCGGATGTGAGCGAACCCACCCCCGCCGCCCCCCGGAAAAGGCGGCGCTGGCCGTGGGTGGTGCTGGCGGTGATCGCTGCCGTGCTGGCCGCGGCGGCTGCGTGCTTCTTCCTCTTCGGCGGGAAAAAGCTGATCGCCTATCAGGCGCTGGAGCGGCTCCGCAGCGCCGACGAGCTGTCCATGCACGTCACCGTGGACGCCCAACTGGGGGACGACTCCGTGCAGGCCGAGACAGATCTGCTACGGAAGATTGAAAACGACCGGACGATCGCCCGGTCGGAGATCGGGGACGTTCCCGTCTACTACGCCGACGGTGCGGTCATTCTGGAGAGCGGCCGGGCCTTCCGGGTCAGCGGCGGCTTCCCCGACTACCCCACACTGGTGTCCCGGCTGGCCCCTCTGTATCAGGATCTCCGCGCAGAACGGGACGGGGACGCATGGACGGTCACGGCGGAGGGCGATACCGCCCGGCAGCTGCTCACCGCCGTCGTCCCCGACCTGTCCGACGGCCTGTCCGCCGCCCAGTCCGTCACCGTGCGGGTGTGGCTGGACGGTCTGAACGTCCGGCAGGCGGACCTCTCGGCGGAGGGCACACTGGAAAACGGCCTGCCCCTGTCCGTCTCCATCCGGCTGGACAACATCACAAATTCCGCGGACTTTGAGATCCCCGCCTCCGTTTCCGACGCCGCCGGGTCCCTCGACGGCGACCTGCCCGTCATCACGGAGGACGCTCTGACCCTGCTGGCCGCGTGGCAGCAGTGGCGGCAGCAGGATTCCAAGGCCGCCGAGCTGGCTCTCTCCGCCGACTGCGGACCGGTGGCGGTGAACCAGAGCTTCAGCTTCCGGTCCGGGCGCGTCGGCGGGCAGCAGGTCAGCTGCGTCACCAAGGACGGCCTG
>CAKUKL010000024.1 GCA_934662925.1 uncultured Oscillospiraceae bacterium
TGCTACACTGTGTTGGGTACTCTATGTCCGCGGGCCGGAAACAGCTCAGAGCTGCTTTAAATCCCGCACGACGCCGCTGATCACCGGGCCGGGCACCCAGCTGGCCATGAAGTCCGTCAGCTGCTCCAGTGTCACCGTTCTGGCCGCGCCCCGCACCGGGTGTTTGGCCAGCATGGGCACCTTTTTCTGGAACACGCCCCGGCTGCGGGGATCGTCCCACAGCTCCCCCAGCGTGATCTGGTTGTTTTTCAGATCCAATCCACTCACCTCCACGACCATCCTATGCGGCGGCCGGCGGAGGTTTCCAATTATTTATCACGAGGAGGGCCTGTATGGCAAAAAAAACAAAAATGCCCAAGGGCACGGAATGGCGGCACGTGGAAAACAAAAAGCTGGTTTACACCGTCTATTTTGTCCTGCGGCTGTCCGTGGTCGGCATGCTCATCGCCCAGATCTTCAACCGGAACTTTGAAAACGTCCTGCTGTGCGTGCTGACGCTGGTGCTGTTCATGCTGCCCTCCGCCTTCGAGCGGCGGCTCCACATCGACCTGCCCGACACGCTGGAGATCATCATCCTGCTGTTCATCTACGCGGCAGAGATCCTGGGCGAGATTCAGTCCTTCTACGTCCAGTTTCCCTACTGGGACACGGTGCTCCACACCCTCAACGGCTTTCTCTGCGCCGCCATCGGCTTCGCGCTGGTGGACATCCTTAACCGCAGCGACAAGGTGTCCATGACCCTGTCTCCCTTCTATCTGGGCGTCATGGCCTTCTGCTTCTCCATGACCATCGGCGTACTGTGGGAATTTTTTGAGTTCTCCATGGATCACCTTGTCCTTTTCGATATGCAGAAGGATACCGTCATCAACACCATCTCCTCCGTCAACCTCGACCCCAACCACGGCACCGCTGCCGTGGTCATCCGCGGCATCAAGGACACCATTCTGGTGCTGGAGGACGGCTCTCAGGTGGCGCTGGGTCTGGGCGGCTATCTGGACGTGGGCATCATCGACACCATGGAGGATCTGTTCGTCAACTTCATCGGCGCGGTGGTGTTCTCCGTCATCGGCTATTTCTACGTCAAAAGCCGCGGCAAGGGCCGCTTCGCCGCCCGGTTCATCCCGCAGGTCATGGACGCGCCCCCGATGGAAAGCACTCAGCCGGACGCCGCCGCTCCCGACGGCAAAAATCAGAAACTGGAAGAATAATCCTCCCCATATCCGGCCATACTGCCTCTGTGTCCGATCACGATACACGAGGAGGAAATGATTATGTTTGACCAGACCAATCCCAGCATCAAGTGCTCCGTCAACAGCTGCACCTATCACAAGGACGCCCACTGCACCCTCAACGAGATCCAGGTGGGCTGCTGCCAGAGCAGCGTCAGCAACTGTGAGAACACCGAGTGCGCCTCTTTCAAGCTGGGCGACCACGGCACCAACTGCGGCTGCAAGTAAAACGCGCCGCGAAACAGAGACAGGCGGGAATTTTTTCCGCCTGTCTCTGTTTTTTTCATATTAAAACCGGATTTTCACCCCGCAAACTTTACATTCTCCACGAATTTTCGCGAAGGCCCGTAAATCACGTTGACAAACGGGTTTTTACCCTTTATCATTGACTTTAATCATCTAAAGCAAATGCAGTGACCGGGCAAGTAACCCCCCTTGCGCAAGCCCAGAGAGAAGGCGGCCGGTGTGAGCCTTCGTGAGCAGGGAGCGGTGAACATCACCCGAGAGCAGTCCGGCTGAAACGGGCGCGCGGCGCTCCCCAGTAGGTTGGAACGGTCCCCCCGTTACCGGGCAACGAGTGTGCGCCCAGCGGCGCAAACGTAGGTGGTACCACGGAGCATGGCTTCGTCCTATGACGGACGAGACCATGCTTTTTTGTCTTTTCCGGCGATATGCCGGCATGATTCCAAAGGAGGGAGAACTCTCAATGTTGATGAAAGGTTCCCAGATCGTGATGGAGTGCCTGATGGAGCAGGGGGTCGAGGTGATCTTCGGCTACCCCGGCGGCACGATCCTGAACATCTACGACGAATTTGAGCTGCATGGCTACAACAAGAAGATCAAGCACATCCTGACCAGCCACGAGCAGGGCGCTTCCCACGCCGCCGACGGCTACGCCCGTTCCACCGGCAAGGTGGGCGTGTGCTTCGCCACCTCCGGCCCCGGCGCCACCAATCTGGTCACTGGCATCGCCACCGCCTATTACGACTCCTCCCCCGTTGTGTTCATCACCTGCAACGTGTCGGAGACTCTCATCGGCAAGGACTCCTTTCAGGAGGTGGACATCACCGGCATCACCATGCCCATCACCAAGTGCAACTATCTGGTGAAGGACGTGACCAAGCTGGCTGACGTCATCCGGGAGGCCTTCGCCATCGCCCGCTCGGGCCGCCCCGGCCCCGTCCTCATCGACATCGCCAAGAACGTCACCGCCGCCACGGCGGATTACGAGCCGCTGCCCGTGTCCGAGCACGCCAACCACGGCCGCCTCGCCAATATGCTCCGCCGGGCCTCCCACGACCTGCGCACCCCCGAGCCGGACCACGGCGACATCGACAAGCTGCTGGACATGATCGAGCAGTCCAAACGGCCCATGGTGCTGGTGGGCGGCGGCGTCATCCGCTCCAAGGGCGCGGTGCCCGAGTTCCGCCGGTTCATCGAGCGGCTGGACGCTCCCGTGGGTTCCACCATCATGGGCGGCGGCGCCTGCCCCGGCGACCACCCGCTGTTCACCGGCATGGTGGGCATGCACGGCTCCCACGCCTCCAACATGGCCATCAGCGAGTGCGACCTGCTCATCGCCATCGGCTGCCGCTTCTCTGACCGGGTGGCCACCGATCCCGCCACTTTCGCCAAAAACGCCAAGATCGTACATATCGACATCGACCGGGCGGAGATCGACAAAAACGTCATCACTGACCACCACATCGTGGGCGATGCCCGCCGGGTGCTGGAGCTGCTCAACGAAAAGCTCCCCCAGCACAACTTCGCCGCGTGGAAGGATCAGGCCTTCTCCC
Organism: uncultured Oscillospiraceae bacterium; assembly: GCA_934662925.1. Taxonomy (GTDB): domain Bacteria; phylum Bacillota; class Clostridia; order Oscillospirales; family Oscillospiraceae; genus Enterenecus. The sequence continues at coordinate 3,026 of CAKUKL010000024.1, forward strand.
GGAAGGAGATCCCTCTGAAAAAGGACGATATCCTCCATCCCCACGAAATTCTGGAAACCATTCAGGACCTCACCCACGGCGATGCCATCATCGCCACCGACGTGGGCCAGCACCAGATGTGGTCCTGCCAGTACTACCACTTCTCCCGGCCGGGCCAGCTGCTGACCTCCGGCGGCTTCGGCACCATGGGCTTCGGCCTGGGCGCCGCCATGGGTGCCAAGATGGGCAACCCGGACAAAGTGGTGGTCCACTGCACCGGCGACGGCTGCTTCCGCATGAACTGCCACGAGCTGTCCACTGTGGAGCACTACAACATCCCGGTCATCACCGTCATCTTCGACAACGGCACGCTGGGCATGGTCCGCCAGTGGCAGAACCTCATTTACGCCAAGCGCTTCTCCCAGACCACGCTGGACCGCGGCCCCGACTTCGTCAAGCTGGCGGAGGCCTACGGCCTGCGGGGCTTCCGGGCCACCAATCAGGCGGAGTTCGCCGCCGCCTTCCAGGCGGCTCTGGACAGCGGCTGCGGCTGCGTCATCGACTGCGCCATCGACATCGACGCCATGGTGCACCCCATGGTCAACGGCGGCACGCCCGTCACCGATTTTCTGCTGGATTAAGGAGGGACAGCCATGAACACCGCAAATTACAAGCGCCACACCCTGTCCGTGCTGGTAGAGAACGCCGCCGGCGTCCTGTCTCAGGTGTCCCGCCTGTTCTCCCGCAAGGGCTACAACATCGAGTCCCTCGCCGTGGGCACCACCGACGACCCGGAGGTGTCCCGCATCACCATCGAGGTGCTGTGCGACGACCTGATGATCGAGCAGATCATCAATCAGCTGCGCAAGCAGTTCTCCGTCTACTCCGTCCGCCTGCTGCCCCCCGCCTCCTCCATCCGGCGGGAGCTGGTGCTCATCAAGGTGAAGGCCGAGAGCCGGGAGGTCCGCAACGAGGTCATCCAGATCGCCAACATCTTCCGGGCGTCCATCATCGACGTGTCCCCAAAGAGCCTGACGCTGGCCATCATCGGCGAGGAATCCAAGGACGACGCGCTGGAAAAGCTGCTCACCGAGTTCGGCATTCTGGAGCTGGTGCGCACCGGCATGGTAGCGCTGGAGCGCGGCGAGGCCACCATCAACAATAACGCCGACAACAAGGAAAAGGGTGAATTTTATCTCGGCAAGAACGTGCTGTAATCTCATTCACCCTTTTCCGGCCTGCAAAGCAGGCCCGCCGCTTTGCGGCGTACAAGCGTTTCGCCCCGCGAAACCTTGTGACCGGCGGAATTCACTTCCGGCGGTCTGAGTCAAATCACGGGGGCCCCCGCCGCGCCGCGCGCGGTGGGGCAAAGGGCGAGTTTTACTTGGGCAAGAACGTGCTGTAAAAACGCCGCCCCCAAAAATATTTCGCAAATGCCCGGGGATTGTATCACGCTTTACATTCTTTCCGCCCGGGCTGTATTAAAATATCCCTCACTATATCACAAAATTTGATAAGGAGTGTTTTATCATGGCAAAGATGTACTATGAAAAAGACTGCGACCTGAGCTACCTCAAGGGCAAGAAGATCGCCATCATCGGCTATGGCTCTCAGGGCCACGCCCACGCCCTGAACCTGAAGGACTCCGGCTGTGACGTGTGCGTCGGCCTGCGGGAAGGCTCCAAGAACTGGAAGAACGCCGAGGCCGCCGGTCTGGCCGTCAAGACCGTCCCCGCCGCCGCCGAGTGGGCCGACATCGTCATGATGCTCATCAACGACGAGGTGCAGGCCGAGGTCTACAAGAAGGACATCGCCCCCTACATGACCGAAGGCAAGGCGCTGGCCTTCGCCCACGGCTTCAACATCCGCTATCAGCAGATCGTCCCCCCCGCCGGTGTGGACGTGTTCATGGCTGCCCCCAAGGGCCCCGGCCACACCGTCCGCTCCACCTATGTGAACGGTAAGGGCGTGCCCTGTCTGGTCGCCGTGGAGCAGGACGCCACCGGCCATGCCTACCAGATCGCCCTTGCCTACATCGCCGGCATCGGCGGCGCCCGCGCCGGCGTCATGGAGACTACTTTCCACGACGAGACCGAGACCGACCTGTTCGGCGAGCAGACCGTCCTGTGCGGCGGCGTTGTAGACCTGATGCGCTGCGGCTTCGAGGTGCTGGTGGAGGCCGGTTACGAGCCGGAGAACGCCTACTTCGAGTGCATCCACGAGATGAAGCTCATCATCGACCTGATCAACAAGGGCGGCGTGGCCGCCATGAACTACTCCATTTCCGACACCGCCGAGTTCGGCGAGTACGTTTCCGGCCCCCGCGTCATCCCCCACGAGGAGACCAAGGCCCGGATGCGCGCCGTGCTGTCCGACATTCAGGACGGCACCTTCGCCGGCAAGTGGATCGCCGAGAACAAGAACGGCCGCACCTTCTTCAACTCCAAGCGCCAGCAGCTCAAGAAGCACCAGATGGAGATCGTGGGCGAGGAGCTCCGCAAGAACATGATCTGGGGCGGGGATAAGGATCTAGATACTGCTTCCAACTAATATACCCCCGCAAAAGCCCAGCGAAGCGGGTTTTGCGGGGAAAGGAGCCGCAGCAAAATGAGCGAACTTTCGCCGCAGGCGAAAGCGAGGAATATGGCGCTTGCGGCGACGTGATACCGCTTCCAACTAAATTGTCACAATGCAAAAGGCCCTGTCCGCAGGACAGGGCCTTTCATTTTAATCTAACGTCGGGACTTCATCCAGCGGAACGGTCTCCGCCCGCTCCGCCGCGGCGGCCCAGACCTCCGGCAGGCCGCAGCCCGTGACCCGGAGCTTCTCCGTTCCGTCGTCCAGGCTGAACTGCCCTCCGCCCTCGTCGTAGCAGAAGCACACCCACTCCGTCCCGTCCTCAAAGCGGAGCGCCAGCGTATAGCCCATGCCCCCGGTGGGCAGGCCGCGCTTGTCCCATCCGCCGCGGGCCGTCATGCCGGACACCGCCGCCACCGCGCCGTCAATCTCTTCGCCGGCCAGCGTCACCTTTTCCGGCTTTTCGTCATCGCACGCCCGGTAAAGCACCGCGCTCTCCGCCGTCCGGCCGTCCACCGGCGGGACATAGGGCCGCTCACTGCTGCAGGCGGCAAGGAGCAGCAGGAACGGCAGGAACAATAAGAATTTTTTCTTCATAGTCCGCTCCTTTCTCCGTCAATGGTCTCAATTGTCATTCAGCAGCTCACAGACACGCGCGTAGGCTTCCTCCGCATCGACGATCTCATATACGGTATAGTCGTCGTCCGTATGTCTGTATTCCAGAAAGCACTGCGCCGCGTCTTCGCCAAGGACCATGTTGATAAACTCCGCGTCCTCATTCCCGTAGAAGGAGATACGGTAGACCGCCCCCGGATAGCGGCTGAGCTTTGCCCGCTTTACCTTACAGTTCAGCAGAAAATCGGTCAGTGCGCCCACTTCATCCTCCGTAAGGGGCAGTTCTCCGGTGGAAGAGACCTTGTAGACAGAGAGCACGGAAACGGTCTGCGACCGTATGATGTCTGCCGCCGGTACCGTCCGGTACCGCCAGAAGGAACCGGCGATAAGCCCGGCAAGCACAATAATTACAAGCAAAACGACTATCACGTATTTTTTCTTCATGGCACGCTCCTTTCTCCGTCAGTCCGCCAGCGACGCCAGCAGGCTTTGGATTCCCTTTTCATCCTGCGGAGCGTACTCGTCTGCGGTCAGCTTGACGCTTTCCGTGGTCTGCTGGAAGTAATAGCCCTCCCGCCGGATGAACTTTCCCTGAAAGGCCCCGACGACGCAGTATTCCGCCGCGTTTCCCCGGTCGCTGCCGACCAGAAACAGCAGAAGATGCTGCCCGCTCCGGATAGTGGGCACACCGCCGTAATAGACCTCCACACCGTCCATCACGCCGCCGCCCTCAAAAACGGCGATCACATCTCCGGCGCTGAGTTCTCCCTTATATGCCGCCGTCACCTGCGCCGTCGAGAGGGTGTAGACGTAGGCGTCCTCCAGTTCGCCGCACTCGACGTCCGTAACGTCCACCTCGACCACGGCCTCCGCGAGGTCGTACAGCTCCTCCATGGAGCTCACCACCACAGCCAGAGCCGCCATGCCGCTCTCGTAGGTCTCCTCCCGGTCGATCTCAGCGATCCGCCCGGAACCGCTGCAGCCGCACAGCAGCACCAGCAGACAGGCGATCAAAACGCCCCTTCGTTTCATGGCCCGCTCCCTTCTCTGTCAGTCCAGCGATATGGATACAAACGTCAGTCCGGCATGTTCCGTGAAGGTGAAGGTCGCCTGCCCCCAGTTTGCCGTGAGGACAAAGCCGTGCTCACCGCCGGTCAGTTCATAGTACCCGGTCAGCCGGTAGAACCGCTCAAAATCGTCCCGGATCTGCTCTGAAGCCACGCAACTGTACTCCACGCCGCTGAGCAGCGTCCCCATCGCCGGAGAGACGCGGGGGTCAGAGAGCAGGTGATAGGGGAACAGCAACGCCGCGCCGTCGGCGTCTTCAATATTTCCGATGATCCGGGCGCCCATCCCGTAAAAGCTGCCGTCCGCAAGATAAAAGGCGCTGTACCCGCCGCCGTCCTCCTCCGTGAATACCGCGGCGTGCTGATACGGATAGTACGGCTCAAAGGATTCAAAAACCTCAACGAAGGCCACCTGCTCCGCCGCCTCCGCGATCTCCACCATTTCGGAAAAATCCATGTCCGCCGAGAAGGAGCAGCCTCCCGACGCGTCAAGATCCCCCGGCGAATAGGACGCGGCGATGTCCAGCGTCAGCGTGCGCTCCGTCAGCGGGTCTCTGGCAGAAATGCCGCTCTGCTTTACCCGCCCGGTGCAGGAACAGCAGGCCGCCGCGAGCGCCAGCAGACAGACGATCAAAACACCCCTTCGTTTCATGGCTCGCTCCTTTCTCCGCGGCCCGCCCCGAAGGCGCGGGCCAGTCTCATTTTCAGTTCAGCGGGAGTTCTTTTGCTGCAAATAGATCAAAACCGCGCCGATCACGCTGATGCTGACCACCGCGCCGAACCCGGGATTGAACATTGCCAGAAACAGCCCCGCCAAAACACTCACAAAAAACGCGCATACCGCCAGAAGCATTGTGCCTACCTCCTGTTCTGAGTCACGATCACGGCCCGCCCGAAGCGGCAGCCCATATATTAACAGTGTAGCATACCCCCGCGGTTTCCGTCAATATGCGCACCGGTCATCGGCCTGAGCTATACATCTTTATGCGTTTTCCCCGGTCCCTCTGCCGGGTCTTCCGGGCAAAAAGATTGTATCTCCCGGCAAATCATGCTATAATACTTTATCACACAAAATCGCGAAGGAGATTTTACTTATGCGTTCCGACAATGTGAAAAAGGGCGTGCCCACCGCCCCGAACCGCTCCCTGTTCTACGCGCTGGGCTACACCAAGGAGGAGCTGGAGCGGCCCCTCATCGGCGTGGTGTGCTCCTACAACGAGATCGTCCCCGGCCACATGAATCTGGACAAGATCGCCGAGGCCGTCAAGGCCGGCGTCCGGGCCGCGGGCGGCACCCCCATCGAGTTCCCCGCCATCGCCGTGTGCGACGGCATCGCCATGGGCCACGTGGGCATGAAGTACTCCCTCGTCACCCGGGACCTCATCGCCGACTCCACCGAGGCCATGGCCATGGCCCACCAGTTCGACGGTCTGGTGATGATCCCCAACTGCGACAAAAACGTGCCCGGCCTGCTCATGGCCGCCGCCCGCGTGAATATCCCCACCATCTTCTGCTCCGGCGGCCCCATGCTGGCCGGACGGCTCCACGACGGCCGCCGCACCTGCCTTTCCCACATGTTCGAGGCCGTGGGCGGCTACTACGCCGGCAAGCTGGACGAGGCGGGCGTGGAGGAGTACGAGAACTGCGCCTGCCCCACCTGCGGCTCCTGCTCCGGCATGTATACCGCCAACTCCATGAACTGCCTGACCGAAGCCATTGGCATGGGCCTGAAGGGCAACGGCACCATCCCCGCCGTGTGGTCCGCCCGGCTGCGCCTGGCGAAGCACGCGGGTATGCAGATCATGGAGCTGGTAAAGCGGGACATCAGGCCCCGTGACATCATGACCCCCGCCGCCTTCCACAACGCCGAGACCGTGGACATGGCGCTGGGCTGCTCCACCAACACCATGCTCCACCTGCCCGCCATCGCCCACGAGTGCGGCATCGAGCTGGATCTGGATATGTCCAACGAGATCTCCTCCAAGACCCCCAACCTCTGCCATCTGGCCCCCGCCGGGGACACGTACATGGAGGATCTGGAGCAGGCGGGCGGCGTCCACGCCGTCATGGCGGAGCTCACCAAAAAGGGCCTGCTGGACACCTCCGTCATGACCGTCACCGGCAAAACGCTGGCGGAAAATCTGGAGGGCGTGGTCAACCGGGACCCGAACCTCATCCGGCCCATCGAAAACCCCTACTCTCAGGACGGCGGCATCGCCGTGCTCAAGGGCAATCTGGCCCCGGAGGGCTGCGTGGTCAAGCGCTCCGCCGTGGCCCCCGAGATGATGACCCACACCGGCCCCGCCCGGGTGTTCGACAGCGAAGAGGACGCCATCGCCGCCATCTACGCCGGAAAGATCGTGGCGGGCGACGTGGTGGTCATCCGCTATGAGGGCCCGAAGGGCGGCCCCGGTATGCGGGAGATGCTCAATCCCACCTCCGCCATCGCGGGCATGGGCCTTGACAAGGACGTGGCCCTCATCACCGACGGCCGCTTCTCCGGCGCCACCCGGGGCGCGTCCATCGGCCACGTCTGCCCCGAGGCCGCTCAGGGCGGCCCCATCGCCTTCGTGGAGGAGGGCGACCAGATCGCCATCGACATCCCCAGCTGCTCCATCCAGCTGCTGGTGGACGACGACACCCTCGCCGCCCGCCGCGCAAAGTGGGTTTGCCCGGAGCCGAAAATCAAAACAGGGTATCTGGCCCGCTACGCCAAGCTGGTCACCTCCGCCGCCCGGGGCGCTGTGCTGGAGTAAGCTCCGCCCGCCGAACTGAACATAAGAAAAAACCGCCCGGAACCGAATCGGTTCCGGGCGGTTTTGTTCCTATAAAATCGTGATAGAGAAAAATTACTCCACGGTGAGCACGATCTTGCCGGTGTAAGCGCCGGCCTTGAGCTCCACGGCGGCGCCGTCCACGGTGACGTTCAGCTTCTTGCCTTCGGGAGCGGCCACCTTGGCGCCCTCGGCCAGAGTCAGGGCGGTAACATAGCTGGTGCCGGTGACGGTCCAGACGGAGTCCTTGTCCAGATCGATGCACACGCCGTTGTTGATGGTGGGGGCGGCGGTCTGGGTGATGTTGCCCAGCTCCATGCGCTCGTCCTCGCGGATGACGGTCAAGCCGTCGCGGTACTTCTGGTCGGCGGAGGAGATGATGCCCTCGATCTTGGTGTTCTTGAGGTTCAGGCCAAGGTTCTTGGGGCCGCGGAGGTCGTCGCCGTTATGACGGGCAGCGGGACCCATGGGAGGGGGAGCGTCCTCGCCGTCCTTGGGCAGCTCGAACATGGGCAGGATGCCCACCACGGTGTCGTGGAAGATGCCCATGGCGCCCTTGGCGTCACGCTGATAGGCGCGGATGTTGGTGGTGGAGTTGTAGAAGTTGCCCTTCAGGTCGCAGTTGGAGATGTTCAGCACCACGTCCTCCGTCAGGGAGGCGGCGGACAGGTCGCGGTCGGGCAGGGCCACGTCCACCTCGCCCACGGGGATGCGGTGCTCCACCACGTTCATGCCGGACTCGTCCGGGTCCATGAGCTGGACGATGGTGCCGTTGGCGGGCTCCATGGTGGTGTTGTCGATGTCGATGGTGGTGGCGGAAGCCTTGATGCACAGGGTGGACTTGCCGGTCTTGAAGGAGGAGTCCTTGATGGTGAACACGCTGTTGTCATCGTCGATGACCATGGCGCCGAAGCGGCGGCCCTTGATGCGGCTGTTCAGGATGGACGCCTTGCCCAGACCTTCCATGCCCATGAGCAGCATGGGATAGCCGTACACGTCCACGTCACAGTTGTCGAAGACGATCTCGTTCTCGCCGATGCAGAACGCGCCGTAGCCGTGAGCGCGGGGGCCGGACAGCTCGAGGCGGGAGTTTTTGACCACCATCTTGATGGTGTCCTCGGAGCCGTCGATGGACAGGATGCCCCAGCCGTTGGTCTTCAGGTCGCAGTTGTCGTACACCACGTTGCCCAGATCGGTGAGCTGAGCCAGACGGTTGTTGCCGCAGAAGCCCACCTGCCAGCTGAAGCTGCCGGGCCACTCGCTCTCGGGGCTGAGGTTCTGCATCCTGGTGTTCTTCACCAGCACGTCGCTGTGGCCGCCCACATGGAAGGCGCAGCGGGTGATGCCGGACATGGTGAAATCGCAGTCCTCCACGGTGACCTTGGCGTCGTCCACGATGGTGACGGCGCAGCCAACGCCGAGGAAGTCGTTGTCGCCGTAACCTTCGAAGTCGGCCTTGACGCCCTTGACGGTGTACTCGCCGTCGCCGGAGATGATCATGCCGTTGAAGCACTCTTCGCTGCTGGCCATGTAGACGCCCTCGGTCTTGCCGTCGGCGACCTCGCCGCCCTGCAGGATGGCGGGCACGGTCTGAGCCACCTTGCCGTCCTTGATGACGATGGCGGAATTCATCTGGCGGCCGATCTGGTTCATGCGCATCAAACCGCCGGGAGCCATGTGGTAGGCGTCGGTGACGGACAGCACCACATCGCCCTTATAGGTACCGGGCTGGATCTGCTTGCCCACGCCGTTGACGGTGAGGGTCAGAAACTTGCCCTCGGGAGCGGTGAGCACCGCGCGGGGGCAGATGGTCAGCTCGTGGGTGCTGATGGTCTCCTTGACCAGCCAGGTGGACTGGTACGCGAGGACCTTGCCGCCGACCTCTTCCAGAACTTTGATATCGTACATTCAGGTTTACCTCCTAAAACAGATTACATAATAGTACATTTTTTATTTTAGCGGAAGTTCCCGATAAAGTAAAACAACGTTTCGGTTCGATTTTACAACGTTCCGTTTTCCGTCCCGCCGCTCTTTGCCCGCCCGGCCACAAAGTCCACGAATCGGCGC
>CAKUKL010000025.1 GCA_934662925.1 uncultured Oscillospiraceae bacterium
ATCCACCCCGGCGATCTTCGCCGCCGCAAGTACCGCGTCGTTGAGGTTCTCCGTGGGAGGCGTCACCATGACGATCTCCTCCACCCCGGCCACCCGGGCGGGCACCGCGTTCATGAGCACCGAACTGGGGTAGGCCGCCGTGCCGCCGGGTACGTAGATGCCCACGCGGGTCAGGCCGCGCACGACGCGGCCCACCGTGCCGCCGTCGGGGGACGTCCACTCCATGGTCCTGGCCAGCAGCTTCTCGTTGTAATCCCGGATGTTGGCCGCCGCCCGCTCCAGCGCCCCGGTCAGCTCCGCCGGGCAGTGGTCATAGGCCGCGTCCAGCATTTCCCGGGAAATTTCATAGGGCTCCGCATGGTCAAAACGAAGAGAATACTCCTTTACCGCTGCGAAGCCGTTTTCCTTTACATTCCGCATGATCTCAGCGACCGCGCGGTCAATATCCGCGTTGGCCTGTGCGGCCCGCGCCCGCATGGCGGAGATCTTCTCCTGCTCCGACCTGCCGTCTGCCCGAATGATGTCGATCATAATTTTCTCTCCAATTCGCCCTCGCAGCGCGAGATAAAGTCCAATATCTGGCTCTTGTGCAGCTTCATGCTGGCCGTGTTGACGATGAGCCGGGCGGACACCTGCGCCACATCCTCAATGGGCACAAGGCCGTTTTCCCGGAGGGTCACACCGGTCTCCACGATGTCCACGATGCCGTCGGCCAGCCCCAAAATTGGTGCCAGCTCCACGCTGCCCTCAATCTTGATGATGTCCACGTCCATGCCCTTTTTCTCGAAAAACGCACGGGTCACGCCGGGATATTTGGACGCAATGCGCCGGGTCTTATAGGTGCCGTAAAAATCCGTGCCCTCCTTGACCGCCAGCGCGAAGCGGCAGCGTCCGAAGCCCAGATCCAGCACCTCGTAAAAGGCCCCGCCCTTTTCCAGAATGGTATCCTTGCCCACGATGCCCATATCGCACACGCCGTGCTCCACGTAAGTGATGACGTCCGGCGCTTTTGCCAGCACCGCGTCGAGGGGATAGTTGGGCAGCGCGTGGATGAGCCGCCGCCCCGGATTTTTCACCGGCGTGCAGTCCAGCCCAATAGCTTCAAAAAGCTCCACCGACTTGTCCTGAAGCCTGCCCTTGGTCAGGGCGATCCTCAGCCGTTCGCTCATAACCGCACCAGCCTTTCCGCGCCCTTTTCGACGATCAGCAGCAACTCCGCACCCTTTTCCCGTGCCAGATTGGCGGAGCTCTCCACCGTCCGGCAAGGGGACAGCTCGCAGCTGCCGTCGGGCCGCTCGTCCACCACGGCCAGCGCCTGCGCGAAACAGCCGTCTTCGTAGTGCACCACCAGTTCAAGCTTCGGAACGGTGACGGTCAGACAGCTGCCCACGCCGTCCACGTCCACGGCAAAGCCCGTGGCCTCTGCCTTCCGGCCGAAGCGCTCTACAAGGCTGTCATACCGGCCGCCGGACAGCACCGGCGCGCCCGCGCCCTCGGCGTAGCCCCGGAAGACCACGCCGGTGTAGTAGTCGATCTGATGCACAAGGCCGAGGTCGAACCGCAGATACCCGCCGTATCCGGCGGCGTCCAGCTCATCATAGATCTGCCGCAGGTAGTCGAGATCCTCGCTCTCCCCCGCCAGCGCCCGGGCCTCGTCCAGCGTCTCCACTCCGCCGAACAGATAGGGCAGTCGCTTGAGGGCCCGACAGGCCTGCTGCCCGCCGTACGGCTCAAGCAGATCGCCCAGCGCCGCGTAATTCTTGCCCTCGATGTAGGCCCGCATCTGTTCCAGTTCGTCCTCCGGCATGTCCATCCGGGCAGCCAATGCCCGGAAAAATCCGGCGTGACCCAGCTCTACATGAAAGCTCTTCACGCCGCAGGCCCGCAGGGAATCCACCGCCATGGCCACCATTTCCACGTCGGCCTTTTTGCCCACTGCACCGATCATCTCCACGCCGCACTGGGCGATCTCGCTGCTGCCGCCGTCGTGGGCGTGACCGGAGCGGAACACCGTCTGATCGTAGTAGAGCCGCTGGGGCAGCGGGACGGTCTTGAGCTTCGTGGCCGCCACCCGGGCGATGGGAGTGGTGGAGTCCGGCCGCATGACCATGATCTTGCCGGACCGGTCGATGATCTTCAGCATCCCCTCCTGCGGGATGGGATTGCCGGACTGGACGAACAGGTCATAAAACTCCACCTCCGGCGTGCTGACCTCGGCGTAGCCCCGGCGGCGAAAGAGGGCCGTCAGCGCCGACTGCACCTGACGGCGCTCCACGCACTCGGCAAACAACCGGTCACGGGTCCCCTCCGGCGTGTTGATGGTAAAAGGCAAAGGAAACACCTCGTTTTCTTTATCTCGCTAATGTAATAAATAATCTACCATACTCGCTGGAGTCTGTCAACGGCAAAGCAAACAATCAGAACAGGGAAATCTGGCTGCTGTCGGGCAGATCGCCAAAGGCCCCCGCGTCCTTGAGCTGGGTCAGGTGGGCGTTGGACACCTTGGTGCAGGCCAGCGAGAATTCCTCAATGGAGATAAAGGTCTTGCCCTCCCGCTTGTCCATAATGTCCCAGCCCACGGTCTCGCCCAGACCGGCAATGGAGGTAAACGGCGGGATGAGCGCTCCGCGCTCCTCATCCACCAGAAAGTTCACGGCGTGAGACCGGGAAATGTCCATCCGGGCAAAGGTGAAGCCGCGGAGATAGAACTCGTAGCACACCTCCAGCGTGACCAGCATATCCTCCTCTACCGCGGAGGGCCGGTCAGCCTTGTCCTTGGCGTTCTTTTTGTCGCTGATCTCCTTGATCTTCTGCTTGACGACCTCCATGCCCCGGCACATATACTTCTCGTCGAAGGCCTTGGCCCGGATGGAGAAGAATGCGGCGTAAAAGGCCAGCGGCCGGTGTACCTTGAACCACGCGATGCGCAGGGCCATCATGACGTACGCCACGGCGTGGGCCTTGGGGAACAGGTAGGCGATCTTGGCCAACGAGTCGATGTACCAGTCCGGCACATCGTGGGCCTTCATGGTCTCCACCCAGCCGTCCTGGAAGCCGCCCTTCTTCACCTTGCCCTTCCGAACTGCCTCCATGATCTTAAAAGCCAGCTTCGCGTCGATACCCTTAGAGATCAGATAGATCATAATGTCGTCACGGCACCCTACGCACTCCTGTGTGCCGACGGAGCCGCTGATGATCAGGTCCCGGGCGTTGCCCAGCCATACGTCGGTGCCGTGGGTAAAGCCGGAGATCCGCAGCAGGGTATCCACCTGAACGGGCTGGGTCTCCTCCAGCACGCCGCGGGTGAATTTTGTATTGAATTCCGGGATGGCGACGGCGCCCGTGGGGCCGAGCATGGGGTCGTCCTCAAAGCCCAGCTTTTCCGATGAGGTGAACAGGCTCAGGGTGTCCGGATCGTCCAGCCGGATCTTGGTGGGGTCTACCCCGGTGATGTCCTGAAGCATCCGGATCATGGTGGGATCATCGTGCCCCAGCATATCCAGCTTCAGCAGGTTGGACTCCATGGAGTGATATTCAAAATGGGTGGTGATGATGTCGGAGTCCTTGTCGTCCGCCGGGTGCTGGACCGGGCAGAAATCGTAAATCTCCTTGTCCTGCGGAATGACGACCATGCCGCCGGGATGCTGGCCGGTGGTGCGCTTGACGCCGACGCAGCCCTTGGCCAGCCGCATGACCTCCGCAAAGGGCACCACCTTCCCGATGCGCTCCATATATTTCCGGACATAGCCGATGGCAGTCTTTTCCGCCACGGTGCCGATGGTGCCCGCCCGGAACACATGCTCGTTTCCGAACAGCTCGAAGGTATAGCGGTGGGCGTTGGACTGGTACTCGCCGGAGAAGTTCAGGTCAATGTCCGGCACCTTGTCGCCGCCGAAGCCCAGAAACGTCTCGAAGGGGATGTTAAAGCCGTCCTTCTCGTAGTCCGCGCCGCACACTGGACATTTCATATCCGGCATGTCCGCGCCGCAGCCGTAAGGGTGCGCCGGGTCCTGCGCGTAGTCAAAATCGGAGTGCTTGCAGTTGGGGCAACGGTAGTGGGCGGGCAGCGAGTTCACCTCGGTGATGCCAGACATGAACGCCACCAGTGAGGATCCGACGGAGCCCCGGGAGCCCACCAGATAGCCGTGTTCCAGCGAGTTCTGCACCAGCTTCTGGGCGGACATATAGATGACGTCGTAGTGACAGCCGATGATGTCCTTCAGCTCGGCGTTGATGCGGTCCACCACGATCTGTGGCGGCTCGTCGCCGTACAGCCGGTGGGCCTTGCCCCACACCAGATCCTTCAGCTGGCCTGCGGAATTTTCGATCTTCGGCGCGAACAGGCCCTGCGGCAGGGGACGCACGTTGTCGATCCAGCTTGCGATCCGGGCCGGCTCGTCGATGACCACCCGGTGGGCCGTCTCCGCCCCCAGATACCGGAATTCCTCCAGCATTTCCTCCGTGGTGCGGAAATACAGCGGGTTGGGGCTATCTGCGTCGTCAAATTCCTTGGCCGCCAGCAGAACATGGCGGTAGATCTCGTCCTCCGGCTCCATGAAATGCACGTCACCGGTGGCGCACACCGGCTTGTCCAGCGCGTCGCCCAGCGCCACAACCTTGCGGTTAAAATTCCGCAGGTCCTCCATGTCCCGGGCGATACAGTGGCCCTCTTTGTCCGGCCGCAGCATATACGCGTTGTTGGACAGGGGCTGGATCTCCAGATAGTCGTACCACGAAGCGATACGCTCCAGCTCCCGGTCATCCTTGCCGTCCACGATGGCCCGGAACAGCTCCCCCGCCTCGCAGGCGGAGCCCATGATCAGGCCCTCCCGGTTCTCGTTGATGAGGGACTTCGGCATGATGGGGAACCGGTTGTAATGCTCCAGATGGCTCTTGGACACCAGCTTGTAAAGGTTGCGCAGGCCCGTCTGGTTCCGGGCAAGAATGATAAGGTGGTACGCGGAACGGCGGCTCCTGCCGCCGCGCTTCATGCCGCTGAGGATGCCGTTCACCTGCGCGATGCGGTTGACGCCCACCTTTCGCAGCTCGGGGATCAGCGCCCAGAAGATCTGGCCACATACGGCGGCATCATCAAAGGCCCTGTGGTGCTGGAAGGGCGGCAGCTCCAGATGGCTGGCCACCGTGTCCAGCCGATGATTGCCCAGTTCCGGGCATAAGTACTGGGCAAGGATCAGCGTGTCGATCCACAGCGGGTCAAATATCCGCCCGGAGCGCTGGCAGTACTCCCGGATAAAGCCCACGTCGAATTCCGCGTTGTGGGCCACCAGCGGCCGGTCCCCCGCCCAGTCCAGAAAGGCGTTCACCGCGTCCGCCGGACGGGGCGCGCCCCTCAGCATCTCGTCGGTGATGCTGGTAAGGGAGACGGTCTTGGCGCTCAGCGGGTGCCCCGGCTGGGCAAAGGACGCGAACTTGTCCACCACCTCGCCGCCCCGCATGAGCACCGCGCCGATCTCAATGATCTGGTCCGAGCGCTTGTCAAGGCCGGTAGTCTCAAGGTCGAAGGCCACGAATTCGTCCTCCAGCCCCATGTCGCCGGGGCCGTGGATGGCCACGCGCTCGTCCACGTCGTTCTGGAAATAGGCCTCCACCCCGTAGAGGATCTTGATCTTCTTGCCCTTGTCCGAAGCGCTGTACGCGTCGGGGAAGGACTGGAGCACGCCGTGGTCCGTAATGGCGATAGCGGGGTGGCCCCAGCTGATGGCCTTCTTAACCACCTCTTTCGTGTCACACAGGGCATCCATCATAGACATTTTCGTATGTAAATGCAGCTCGATCCGCTTTTCCGGCGCGTTGTCCTTACGGCCCTCCGGCTTGGGCAGCTCGTTGATGCCGTATGGCTCCAGCACCATGTCGCTCTCAAACCGGCTGACGGTCAGCCGCCCCTGAATCTGAAGGTGCTGCCCCACCTTGACGTCCTTGATGATAGGCTTGGCCACCTCGCCGTCCATAAACTGGTTCACACGGATGGAGCCGGTGTAGTCGGTAACGTCGAAGCACACCACCCACGCCTTCCGGCGGGGCAGCTCCCGGTGCTCCACGTTGAATACGTCGCCCTCGATGAGCACGTTGCCCATGTCCAGCTCCAGCTCGCCGATGGGCACAGGCTGCTTCCGGGAGCTGATCTTGCCGAATATCTGCTTGACCCGTACTTTTTTGCCCCCGGCGGAGGTGGCGGTGGGGGCGTTGTCCTGCTTGCCCATCACCGACTTGCGCATTGCCTCCATCCGGGCAAAAAGGTCCTCTTTCTGCCCATCTTTGGGCGGCTCCGGGATGTCCGGCTTCGCGGCCGCCTGTTTTTCGGGCACAGGCGCCGCTTTTGGCGCGGCGGGCTTTGCTTCGGGAGTGGCGGGAGCCGTTTTGGCTGCGGGCTTTAGCTGCGCAACCTCCGGCTTCGGCTGGGGGTCATGCTTCACCTGCCCGGAGCTCACCGCATCCGCGGTCGGGCGTGAGTCCGCCGGAAGGGTCCGGGGCTGCGCCGCGGCGGACTCCGGCGCGACAGTCTTTACCCGGGCGGATTGGAGCCTGAAGCACTGCGTCAGCAGCTGCTCCGTCCGGGCCAGCACCTTCGCCCCGGGGTCGCACCCCTGAACGGACACCTCCATGGACCGGGACGCCTTGTTCACCCGCACCTCCACCGGAAAGCTCCCCAGCGCCGCCAGAATGTCCCCGGGCAGACGGCACCGGCCGAAGGTCTGTTCAAATGTCAGCATGCTGCGCTCCGCCATGAAATAACGCTCCTTGTTATAATGTATCGATTAGCTTCATCAGCTCGGGCACCAGCCGATCCTCCGGCACCCTTGCCACGATCTGGCCCTTTTTGAAGAGGACGCCCTCCCCCCGGCCGCCGGCAATGCCCACGTCCGCGTGGCGGGCCTCCCCCGGGCCGTTGACGATGCAGCCCATCACGGCCACCGTGATGGGCTTGTCCACCCGTTCCAGCAGCGCTTCCACTTCCCGCGCCATGGGGATCAGGTCGATATTTGTCCGGCCGCAGGTGGGGCAGGCGATAAGCTCCGGCCCGTCTCTCCGCAGACCCACAGCCTTCAGGATCTGCTTTGCCACGGCGATCTCCTCCACCGTATCCGCCGTCAGCGTCACTCGGAAGGTGTCTCCGATGCCGAGGGCCAGCAGGCCGCCGATCCCGGCGGCAGACTTGATGGTGCCCAGCCCCGGCGTTCCCGCCTCCGTGACGCCCAGATGGAGCGGATAATCATACCGTTCCGCCATCAGCCGGTAGGCCCGCATGGTCACCGGTACACTGGATGCCTTCAGCGAGATGCAGATGTCGTGAAAATCGAACCGCTCCAGCAGCCGGGCGTGGCCCAGCGCGCTCTCCACCAGCGCCTCCGGCGTGGGCCCGCCGTACTTTTCCAACAGGGGGCGCTCCAGCGAGCCGCCGTTGACGCCGATGCGGATGGGCACACCGCGCTCCCGGCAGGCGTCCGCCACCGCCCGCACCCGTTCGGGCGAACCGATGTTGCCCGGGTTGATGCGGATCTTATCTATGCCCTGCTCCACCGCCTTCAGCGCCAGCCGGTAATCAAAATGGATGTCCGCCACCAGCGGCACAGGGCTTCCCGCCTTCAGCGCGCTGATGGCCTCGGCGGCGGCCATATCCGGCACCGCCACCCGGACGATGTCGCACCCGGCGGCGGCCAGCGTCCGGATCTGGCTCAGGGTCTTTTCCACGTCGTGGGTAGGCGTATTGGTCATGGACTGGATGGTGACGGGAGCTCCGCCGCCGATCTTCACGCCGCCCACGGTGATCTGTCTGCTCATATCAAAAACCTCTTGTCACGCAAAAATGATCTTCCACACGTCGTTGAACGCCACCGCGATCATCAGCACGATAAGCAGCAGGAAGCCCGCCGTGTGGACATAACCCTCATACTTCGCCGGGATGCTCTTCCGGCTGAACAGGTACACCACCGCGTTGATCAGCACGAAGAAGATTCGCCCGCCGTCCAGCGCCGGGATGGGCAGCATGTTCATCACCGCAAGGTTCACCGAGATGAACGCCACAAAGTACAGTACGTTGAAGATGCCGTCCAGAACGGTCTGGGAGGCCGCCCCGGCGCTGCCCACGGCATCTACGATGCCGATGACGCCGGACATTTCCCGGACGCTGACCTGTCCGGTGACCAGATCAATCAGCCCTTGCCATACAATACGGACAAAATCCAGCGTCTGGGCCGCCGCCAATTTAAGCCTGCCCCATATGTTCAGCGTCTCCACCTGACCGAAAATAAGCCCAAAGCCGGTGGAGGTCCGGCCCTGATATTCGTACTCAAACCGCTCCATCGGGAGGTCCTTCAGCGTGACCCTCTCCCCGCCGCGCTCCACCACAAGGTCCATCCCCTGCCCGTCGTTCCGGCTGAGGTAGGTGATCACGTCGTTATACATCAGGATGGCGTGGCCGTCCACGCTGAGGATCCGGTCGCCCACCATCAGGCCATTCTCTCCCTGCTGAGTGAAGCCGTCGGCAAATTCGGTGATGACCGGGGCACGGACCTGCGTCACGCCCGCGTAAAGAATGGTGATCAACAGCAGCCCCAACACAAAATTCATAAAGGAGCCCGCGGCCAGAATGATGAGTTTTTTCCACCGCGACTGGACAGAAAAGGCCCGGGGATCTCCCGTCTCCTCGTCCTCGCCCTCCATGGCGCAGTAGCCGCCGACGGGGAACGCACGGAAGGAGTACTGCGTCTCCCCCTTTGTCCTGCTCCAGATGGCCGGGCCCATGCCGATGGAAAATTCATTCACCTTGACCCGCAGCAGCTTGGCCGTGAAGAAATGGCCGAACTCATGGATGGCCACCATGACACCGAAAAACAGGATCGCCAGCAGGATATACAGGAGCTTTACCACGAATTGATTCACCTCAGATCAGAAAACACGGCCTGCCGGGCCGCCCGGTCAGCCGCCAGAATATCGTCCAAAGACGGCTTCGCAACAAAAGGCACCGCCGCCAGTGCCCGCTCCACCAGCCGGGCAATGTCGAGAAAGCCGATTTTATCCTCCAGAAACAGGCCCACCGCCGCTTCATTCGCGCCATTGAGCACGGCGGTGGAGTTTCCGCCCTTTCTGGCGCACTCCAGCGCCAGCGCAAGGCACCGGAAGGTATCCGTATCCGGCGCGTGGAACGTCAGCGGCGGACAGCTCAGCAGATCCAGCGGCGTGACCGGCCCTTCCGTCCGCTCCGGCCACGTCAGGGCGTACTGGATGGGCAGGCGCATATCGGCGGAGCCCATCTGGGCCAGAACCGCCCCGTCCACGCACTCCACCATCGAGTGAATGATGCTCTCCCGGTGGACCACGATGCCGATTTTCTCCGGCGGCATGCGGTAGAGCCGCATGGCTTCGATGAACTCAAGGCCCTTATTCATCAGCGTGGCCGAGTCAATGGTGATCTTGGCACCCATGGACCAGTTGGGGTGCTTCAGGGCCTGCGCCCGGGTGACATGGGCCAGCTCCTCCCGGCTTCTGCCGAAAAACGGCCCGCCGGAGGCGGTGATGATGAGCCGCCGCACCTCTTTTTTGTCCCGGAGGCCCTGCAAACATTGAAAAATGGCGGAGTGCTCCGAATCCACCGGCACGATCTCCGCCCCTTTTTCTGCCGCGCGGTCCATGACCAGCTCACCGGCGCACACCAGCGTCTCCTTGTTGGCAAGGGCGATGCGCTTGCCCGCGTCGATAGCGGCCAGCGTCGGCTCCAGCCCGGCGATGCCCACCACGGCGGTGACCACCGTGTCCGCCGCGGGCAGGCAGGCGGCTTCCATGAGTCCTTCCCTTCCGGAAACCACCCGCACCGGTGTATCCGCCAACCGGACACGCAGCTCCGCCGCCGCAGTCTCGTCCACCGCGGCCACCAGCTCGGGCCTGACCTTCCGGGCCTGCTTCTCCGCGAGATCCACGCTGCGGTTGACCGTCAGCGCTGCCACACGGTGGCCGCAGGCCCCGGCCACCTCCAGCGTCTGCCGGCCGATGGAGCCGGTAGAGCCCAGTATTGATAAAGTACGCTTCATACTATCACCTTAGAACACCGGCAGCAGCATCACGATGAACATGACCACCGGCGCGCAGAAGATCATGCTGTCGAACCGGTCCAGCATACCGCCGTGACCGGGCAGCAGATGACCGTAGTCCTTGACGCCGTACTGCCGTTTGATGAGGGAAAAGGACAGGTCGCCCAGCTCGGTGGCCGCCGCGCCAAAAAGGCCGCACAGCACCAGCGGCAGGAAATGCACCTGCATCCCGGTGGCTGCCTGCACGATCAGGCCGTACACCAGCGCCGCGACAGCGCCGGTGAGGAAGCCGCCGATATAGCCTTCCAAGCTCTTGTTGGGGCTGACCCGGGTGATGCCCCGGTGCTTGCCGAAAAACACCCCGGCAAAATAGGCGCCGCCGTCGGTGATAAAGGCGAGCATGACCGCCAGCAGCACCAGATACTTGCCGTGCTCCATGCATTTGAGGACCACCAGTGAGGACAGCCCGGTGGGGATGAGAATGCCGCCGAACAGGGTGAGCATCACATGATAAAAGCCGATGGGGCTTTCGTTTTCGTCATAGGCGTGGATGGCGCACTCAAAGGACACCGCCATCACGAGGAAAGCGCAGGCACCCACGGTCATCTTCGCCGCGTTCAGCCATGCCCCGAAGGGGATGACCGCCGCCGCCAGCACGGAGACGGCCTTCATGGGCAGGGACACTTTTCCCTCTCCCGCCGCCCGGAGCAGCTCATAGCAGGCCAGCGCCGAAATAAACGCCACCACCACCGTCATCACGATGGGCGGCAGGAAAAACATCACGATAAACAGCAGCGGAACAAAGATCACGGCAACCAGAATACGTTTCGCCACGGTCAAACACCTCCATAGCGGCGGGAGCGGTGCTGATAATCAGCCAGCGCCCGGAGCAGATCGTCTTTGGAAAAATCAGGCCAGAGCACGTCGGTGAAATAAAACTCGGAATAGGCCGACTGCCACAGCAGGAAGTTGGAGATCCGCACCTCTCCGCTGGGGCGGATCACAAGGTCGGGGTCGGGCACTCCGGCGGAAAAAAGGTATTTCCCGAAGCCATCCTCCGTCAGGTGGTTAGCATCCGCCTTCCCTTCAAGGCAGTCGGTGGCAAACGCCTTCGCCGCCCGGACGATCTCGTCCCGGCCGCCGTAGTTCAGGCAGATATTCACCTGACAGCCGTCGTACCCCTTGGAGATTTCCTCCGTCTCATGGCACAGCGCCCAGAGCTTGTCGCTCAGCGGGGACAGATCGCCGAAAAACGCCATCTTGACTTTGTCCTTCGCCATGGTGTCGATGGCCTCGTGGAGGTATTTCTCCAGAAGGTCCATAATGGCGTTCACCTCGTCCGCGGGCCGCTTCCAGTTCTCCGTGGAAAAGGCGTACACCGTCAGGTAATCCAGCCCGATCTCCTTGGCGAAGGTCGCGACGGTGCGGAAGGTCTCCGCTCCGGCGGCGTGGCCCGCCGTCCGGGGCAGGCCACGCTTTTTTGCCCAGCGGCCGTTTCCGTCCATGATGATAGCGACGTGCCGGGGCAGCGCCGTCATATCGACCTGCGGCTTTTCTGTTTTTTTTCGGCCAAACAATGCCATGTTCATCCATCCTATCCGCTATGAAAAGTATAGTCAGCTTCCCGGGCCGTTAGTCCCTCCGCGCGGGCGGTCCTTTGGTCAAAACAGCCGGGAGAACGCACAAACGGGGCGCATTGCGCCCCGCATCGTGCCGTATTGGTCAGATCAGACCGCCATCAGTTCCTTTTCCTTTTCCGCGGTGAGAACGTCGATCTCCTTGCAGCGCTTGTCGGTCATGTCCTGAAGC
>CAKUKL010000026.1 GCA_934662925.1 uncultured Oscillospiraceae bacterium
CTTTTCGTTCGTGCGAAAAGTCACCAAAAGCACGCACAGGGGATAATCCCCTGTGTACCCCTTAGTGGGGACTGGCAGAATTTTGGCATTGCCATGCCACAGAAGCTCTGCCGACTACTTCAGTAAGACATTGCCGTTCTATTTCCGCTGGCGCTGTTGCGGGTGCATCACCGGAAGCCCGGTGAAGGTTTTTCTCGACCCCATTTCTTTTGTTTGCGTACAAAAGAAACGGTGTCGAACCGCCAAAGAAAATACGCCAAAAGGGTGCGTCAAAATCTTTTGGATTTACGCCACTGACGAAAGGGAACTCCTTCGGTAAGACGCTGCCGTTCTCTTTCCGCTGCCGCTGGTCTGGTGCGGACTTGCTGGAAATGCGCTCGTTAGCGCCACCGCAGCCGCAAGCAAACTTGCAGAGTAGGCGCCTTTCAGGGGCCATACTGACTTTAACAACCACCATTGGAGCGGCAGCGATAAATAGCGGCTTCGCGTGTCGGCTTACCCCGCGCCGGAAATAGAAGGACGCATTTCTTGATTGCGCCCCCGTAAAAATCGGGGGTTTTCAGGGGGAAAATACTATGAGCGAGGGCGCGAACTTCAGCGCCCGAAGTCGAATCCGTATTTTCCCCTTGAACAATTCTTTGGTTACTTTCTGTTTGCACAGAAAGTAACTCGCCAACAGGCGAAACCTGTTCTTTTCTCTTCTTTCGAAAGAAGAAAAGCGGTGCAAAGGCCTTCGGCCTTTGGTTATCGAAACAGCTCCGCTGCCATCCACCCCAGCGTATGCCCCGCGCCCACATTGTAAACGGCGTTGTCCCGGCAGGTTTTCAGCACCCGCAGCACCGCCGGGGCACGGCGGTTCCGGGTCAGCTCCGCCGCTGCAAAGGGCTCCGCCGCCGCGAGGATGTCCAGCAGCTGGTCGCCCTTTTTCTTCTCCAGCTCCAGCGCCGTAAGGCCCCGGGCCACCTCCCACTCACTGCCGGTGAGCAGCAGGCGGGCAAGATCCCGCCCCCGGGCCGTCAGCTCCGGGTCCGCGGGCTCCTCCTCGGGGGGGAGGGTCAGCGTCTCGCAGCGGGAACGGATGGTGTCCAGCAGCTGCCCCGGCTGGGCGGTGAGCAGCAGGAAGGCCGTGTAGGCCGGGCCGTCCTCCAGCACCTTGAGCAGGGAATTCTGGGCCACCGGGTTCATGGCCTCCGCCGGGTCGATGACGTACACCTTCCGCTCGCCCTCGTTGGGCCGAATGTATGCGTCGCCGCGGAGATCCCGGGCCTGATCGGCCACGATCTCCCGCTTGCCCGGGGCGGGGGAGAGGGTGAACACATCGGGGTGGATGCCCTTTTCCACCTTCATGCAGTGGCGGCAATGGCCGCAGGGCGGGTGCTCCCCGGTACACAGGTAGGCCGCCGTCATGCGCTTTGCGAAGGCCCGGCGGCTGTCCTGACTGCCGCCGGTAACGATATAGGCGTGGGACAGGGGAGAGGGAATTTCCATGCTCATGCCGTCAAGCGCGCTCGAACCGGTCCACGTCCACCACGAAAATGGTGGCGCCGCCCACGGTGACCTCCACCGGCATGGACGGGCAGTAGCCGTAGCTCATCTCGGTGGTGGTGGGGATCATCTGCTTGCGGCTGAAGGAATACTGGTGGATGATGTCGATGACCTGCTGTACCTTTTCCTCATCCACGCCCACGAGAAACGTGGTGTTGCCCGCCATCAGAAAGCCGCCGGTGGTGGACAGCTTCGTGTGGGAAAAGCCCCCCTGGGTCAGCGCCCGGGCGACGGCGGCGGAGTCGTCATGGTTAACGACGGCGATCACAAGTTTCATCAAGATCCCTCCTGTACGGCGCGTCCCCAAAGGCCCCGGCCCTTTCCGGGGCGGCGGACCGCCCTTCGATCCCGGCTCCCGCCGGGTCAATTTGATAATGATACGGACTCAATTTATATTATATCCTATTTTCTTCAAATAGGCCAGATGTTTTTTATTCTCAAGAACAGAGACTATCAAAAATAATTCCTCCCGCCGCGCGGCGGCCCGCATTTCTGAGACATAAAAAACGGAAACTGCCGGCCAATGGCCGGCAGTTTCCGTGCAGTTGGAATTGGGGGGCAAAAGGAGGGAGTATATCAGCGATAGAGGGTGCAGAAGCGCATCAGCATCATGGCCACTTCGGCGCGGGAAGCGGGAGCCTTGGGGCTCAGCGCATTGCCGCTGCCCTGAACCACGCCGGAGCCGACGGCCCACTGCATGGCGGCAATCGCGTACTCGCTGACATCGGCGGCGTCAGTGTAGCTGAGGATGTTGGTGTCCTCGCCGACGCTGACGTCATAGCCGCACTTGACGGCGTAGCGGTACAGCATGGTGGCCAGCTGCTCACGGGTGATGTTGTCCATGGGGCCGAACTGCTCTGCGGAGTAGCCGTTCACGACGCCGTTGGCGGCGGACCAGGCGATACCGTCGGTGTACCACTTGCCTGCGGCCACGTCCTTAAAGGTGACGGCGGGAGCGGCGGGGGTACCGGCCAGACGGTGGATCACGGTGGCCAGCATGGCGCGGCTGGTGCTGTCGTTGGGGGCGAAGGTGGTGGCGGAGGTGCCGTTGAACAGGCCCTTCTCAGTCACGTAATTGACGGCCTCTTCGTACCAGGAGCCGGAAACCACGTCCACGAAGCCGGTCTTGCCGGGCTGGTCGGGCTCAGAGGGCTGAGTGGGCTCGGTGGGCTGAGTGGGCTGAGTGGGATTGACCACGGGGCCGCTCTCAACGGTGGTGACATAGATCGGGGTATCCAGCGTGTAGGTAATCTCGTCATACTTGCCGGTGGCGTTATTCATCCGGAAGATGTGCACACCGCCGTCATGGCCGGTGGAGACAACGCTGCCCAGCCATGTGGTATTGGCACCCAGATAGATGTTCAGGTAGGTGTCGGTGTAGCCCTTGACGCAAGGCTGGGAGGTGTCTGCGTCGAAGTAGATGTCGCCGTTGAGGTTCATGTTCTCAATGTAGACGTTGGCGCGGGTGTAGAAGGGGGCGGGACGGGTGGGGTTCTCGGCCTTGATGAGGTAGGTCTTCTCGGTGGCGCCCACGCCGTAGGTCATGGTGTTGTTGTTCAGGTGCATATCAATGGTGTTGCCCTGAATGTAAATGCCGTGGGAGTTGCCGCTGAGCTTGCTGTTGGAGACGTTGAACTCGCCGCGCTCGCTGGCCAGCATACCGAACACATAGCTGTACAGGATGGACTTGTCGTTGCCTTCCAGTACGGAGTTGTCAATGTTCAGCACACCGCAGCCGGCAGTGGAAGCAGCCGCGTCATGGGCGGTCTTCAGCTCACTGTTGGTGACATAGCCGAAGGTCATGCCGTCGGCCAGAATGCCGCCGCCGCGCTCCTGCGCATAAGCCTTGACGTTGTCGGCGATGATCAGGCCGCCGCCGAAGTCGGAGGACAGGGCGGAGGTGTTGGCATCGACGGTGGAGTTCCTGATGTCGATGACGGAGCCGTACAGCACGCAGACGCCGTGGCTGCCCTTACCGTTGCGGTTGGTGATGGTGGAGCCGTCGATGTTCAGGGTTCCGCCAGCCAGCGCGGTGGCACCGCGGCCGGTGAGGGACTCGATGGTGGAGTTCTTGATGTTGATGACCGCACCCTCAGTAGCGGCCATAACGGCGTCGCCCTGACCCAGCGTGCTGATGTTCATCAGGTCGGCGGTGAAGGCGGTAGAGGCGATGATGCTGGATTTGGAGATGGTCAGCTCGCCGGTGGCACAGATGTAAACTGCGGCGGTCTTGCCCTCCGTATCCTTGATCTCGATGGTCTGACCGTCAACGCTCTCGGTGGTGTAAGCGCCGTTAGCGATCAGTGTCTTGAGAATGGCGGGGTAGTCGGGATACAGGCGGGCGCCGCCTTCGACGTAACCCATCTCATAGGAACGGGGATCGGAGGGCATCACGATGTTGGCGCTGCCAGCATAGGGGTTGTAGTAAATGGTCAGGCCGTTGTAGGTCTTGGTAGTCAGGTTGTAGCTCTTCTCACCGTAGCCGCGGATACCGGCGATGGTGCCGTAGCCGATGATGCCGGCCACATGGAGGGTGCCGCTCTTGGCATCGGGCGTCCAGGTGGAGCCGCTCTCGATGCACAGGAACTTGTTGGTGTCGCCGGTGAGGTTGGCACCGCCCTTGGCCCACAGGACCACGGAGTTGATGACGGCCTCAGCGTCGGCCTTCGTCATGGTGGTCTTGGCGCTGGGCGCGAACTCGCCGATGCCCTCGAGGGACGCGGTGTTCAGGGCCTTGGCCAGCATGGCGTCAAACTCAGCGCCGGTGATGGCGGTGTAGGAAGCCGGAGCATTCTCGAGGATGTCGGCAGCCTGCATGGCGGCGTACACGTCGTCAGCCGTGTAGACCATGACCTGAGTGGGACGCTCGCCCTCGACCTGGCTGGGGATCGTGTAGTAAACGCCGCTGTCCTTCATCAGGGTGGCGATCACGTCGGCGGCCTCGCCGTAGGTCAGGGCGTGAGCAGTGCGCTCGACCTTCAGAACGCCGTCGCCGGGAACGACAGTAACGCCGGTGATACCGGAGAAGTCGATGTCATTGCCGTCGGCGTCGATGACCTTGCCCTTGATAGTCAGGCTGGCGCCCTCGGCGATGGTGGCGGTCAGGGTGCCGTCGCTGGTGGTGATGTAGTTGTCGCCCACCAGATCGATGACCATCTCGCCGTCGAACATGCCGTTGTTGGAGAAGCCATCGCGCTGGCTGTTCAGGGTGGTGTAGTTGTCGACCTTGGCCAGAACGTTGCCGTTGGACATGTCGATCTCGCTGTCCACGAGGGTGACGATGACGCGCTCGCCCTTGGTGGAGGAGGCGAAGGTACTGGAGGTGCTGTTCAGCTTGGAGTTGACCAGCGTCAGGGAGCCGGTGTCGGTGATGAGGGAGGTGGTATTCTGGAAGGAGGCGGTGCCCACGTTCAGAATGGAGTTCTCAAAGTACTGGGAAGCGAAGCCGTTGCCGCCCACAGAGTTTCCGTACACGGAGTTCTTGACCACCAGAGTGGTGGGCTCGTCGGTGACGGAGCCGCCGGTGGCGATGGAGTTCTCAAAGACCTGATAGCCGCCCCAGAAGTCGGAGCTGTACACACGGCCGGAGCCGAAGGCGGCGGCGTCCTTGAAGTGGACGTTGCCGTTGTACAGGACGTTGGTCAGGTGCTGGCTGGAGGAGTAAGCCACGGCGTTGGTGACGTTCAGGGAGCCGCCGAAGCCCACGTACACCGCGCCGGCCATGGTGCTGGCGGGGGACAGGCTGCCATTGGCCTCGCCGTCGATGACCAGAGTACCGTTGTCGCTGGTCAGGTTGACCACGCTGTTCTTGCCCCAGACGGCCATGGCGGAGCCGATGCCCTCGCGGTAGAAGGCGTTGCGCATGGTGGCGTTGTAGAGGAAACCGTCGCCGCCCGACAAGGCTTCCATACCATCGATCATCACGTTGGAATCTCTGGTGGTGGTAGCATATCTGGCCGCATCATCGGAGTTGCCGGTGAGGGAGATGGTCTTGTTATGGATGTTGATGGTACCGGCGTTGTTCACCAGCAGGGCGGAGCCAGCCGCAGAGATCAGACTCTCGGGGATGGCGTCAGACGCGCTGGTGATGATGGGAGTCTTGTAGAAGTCGCCGTTGAAGAACCGCAGCATATTGGAATACTCGGAACCGGTCTGGGTGGCGAAGGTATCGTCGGGCGCGGTCTTGGACTGGACGCAGCCGCGGGCGGCGTACAGCAGCTTGACCACGTCGATCTTGCTCATCGTGCCGCTCTCGGGAGCGGTGACGTTCAGCGCGGCGGCCAGAGCGGCCATCTTCCCGGCGTTGTCCGTGGCGTTGGCGGCCTTCAGCGTCGCGGCAACGGTCTTGCCCTGCTCACTGAGCATGGACCAGCGGGAGGTAATGGCGTTGTACAGCGCCACATAAGCGAACTCGGCGGTGACAGGAACGGTAGCGCCGAAGGTACCGGCTTCCGTAACGCCTTCCAGATTCTTGATCAGGGGCACGCCGCCCATGTTCTTGACTTCGCTCTCCTGGGTGTAGATGCCGTTGAGGATGCCGGCGTGGAGGATGGCGTCCACGGCGTCGGAGTACTGGTCGTTATGGCCCATGCCGCCCTGAGAATCATTGGGGTACTTGAAGTCGGCGGCCAGCAGGTTCTCCTCGATGACGAGCTGGAACATACGGTACAGATCCACGGCGTACTCAAAGCCGTACATCACGTCGCCGAACTCGGTCAGGCTCTTGCCGGCGTTGGTGAGGCCGGAGGACAGGAACCAGTTGACGGCCTCGGCGTCAGCGCCGGTGATGCCGTAGTCGGCGGCGGTGCGGATGGTGCGGTTGCCGCCCACGTACACAGCGCCCTCGGCGTTCACGGCGTCAACCGTGGCGGTGTAATCGCCGTTGGCCATGTTGGGGGCGTAGGTGGTCAGGTCCAGCTTGGTGCCGTCCGCCAGGGTCAGGGTGGCGGTGCTGCCTGTGTACTGGTCGTTGACCACATAAATGGTGGTGGCGTAAGCGCCGTCACCGGTGGACAGGTAGTAGGCCACGTTGCCGGTCTTGGCCATGCCGGTCATGGTGAAGGTGCCGTTGGCAACCTTCGCGGCGACGCCCTCGGCGGGCTGGGTCATGGCTTTGTCGAGATAGACGCTGATCTCGCCGGTAAACGCGGCGGGAGCAAAGGCGACCTCGCCCACAGCGCCCTTGGCGTAGACGCCGTAGCAGTCGGTGGAGACGGCGCCGTCTTCAAAGACATACTGCTTCAGGGACAGCATGCCGGTCAGGTCAATGGCGGAGCTGCTCTGCCCGCCGCCGCCACCGCCGCCGGGGCCTCCGCCGCCGGGGCCCTCACCGGGCGCGGCCAGAGCGGTCATGCTCATGGCGGACACGAGCAGCGCTGCGCTCAGGACAGAAGCCAGCACTCTTTTCAAGCTTTTTCTCATGTTCAATTTTCCTCCTTTTGTGCTTCCTTGCACGAAGCGGTTCGGATTTGCGCTTCCCCCGTCTGATCCTGTCTTTTTGTGTACTATCACCGTAAGACACGGGTTCGACTATCATAATACTATTGTTTCTGCTCGAAAAACATACAATAATCTTCTGACTTTGTTCGAATATTTCCTCATTTGCGCAGGAAAATGGAAATGTCCGCCGAGTTGTGGTACAATGCATACACATATTAAAAGTTATTCTCCGGGGTGATGGTATGGAACCTTTGAAATTGATGATCGTGGAGGACGACGCCTTTATTCTCAGCGATCTTTCCACCATTGTGGATTGGTCCGCCCAGGGCTTTGAGGTGGTCACCGCCTCCAACGGACGGCAGGGCCTGAACAAATTTGAACAGTGTCTCCCCATGGCGGTCATCACCGATGTGCGGATGCCCTTCATGGACGGGCTGGAGATGATGGCAAAGATCAAGCACCGCAACCCGTACATCCAGTTTCTCGTGCTCAGCGCCTACAACGACTTTGCCCCGGTGCAGGAGGCTCTGCGGCAGGGGGCGAGGGACTACATCCTCAAGCAGGACATCTCGGCGGAGCTGCTGCTGGAAAAGACGGAGGTCATGCGGGCCGCGCTGGACGAGCAGCGGGAATTCGCCTTCAACGCCGTCCAGAGCCGCCTGTACGAGCTGCTGTCCGCCCCGGCGGCGGACGGGGACTATCTCCAGGAAAAATTCGACGGCATTCTCCGGCTGGCGGGGTATTTCCCGGAAAACCTGCTGCTCCGCCCGGCGGAGGAGTTCGCGGTGGAGCTGCTGCGGCGCAATGGCGAGGACGACAGCCGCATCGCCCTGCTCCAGTCGGGCGGCGGGGACTTTTTCAACGCGCTGAAGCTCTACCTCCTGTCCGACCGCTGGCGGGGCAAAGTGCAGAGCGGCCACACCGCCGACCCGGCGGCCTCCGCCATGGTGGCCCGGGCCAAGGAGTATATTCAAGCCCGGTTCCGGGATCCGGATCTGAGCACCACCGATGTGGCCAAGGAGATCGGCATCAGCTACGGGCGGCTGAGCGTCCTGTTCAAAGAGCAGACGGGGAACACCCTCAACGACTACCTCACCGACGTGCGCATTCAGGAGGCCAAGCGCCTGCTGTGCACCGAGGACTACAAAATTTACGAGGTGGCGGAACTGTCCGGCTACCACAGCAGCCAGTATTTCAGCTACGCCTTCCGCTCCAAGGTGGGTCAGTCGCCCAACAGCTACCGGAAGGGGGAGTGACCGCCATGGAAAAAGCACCACGGCAGAGCAGGCTGTCCCTCCGGCTGCTCCGCGGCATCCTGTTTCTGGAGGCGTTCAGCCTTGCGGTGGTCATTCTGGTGATTTTCGGCATTTACCGGCCCAAGCTCCAGAAGCAGACGCTGGACGAGGCGGCGGCCACCGGCAGCGCCCTGTCCCGGCAGATCGACATCGCCATGCGGTCGGTGGCGGAATATTCCGACTTCTACGCCAACTCCCCGGAGCTGGGCGGTGCGCTGGAGGGCTACGCCCGCAACCCTGATGACGAGCACAAGGCCGCCGTGTGCGACATTCTCAGCCGGATGCTCCCCACGGGGGACACCCAGATCCGGACGGTGTTCGTCATGTACGGCGACGAGCTGTTCACGTCCTACGCCGGCCTTGCGGAGGCCGACCGGAAGATGCTGGAGTCGGACTGGATCTATATTTTGAAGGAGGGCCTTTCCGAGGAGGAATTTGCTCCTTTCTACACCCGGGATGAGCGGGATCCCAAGGGATCCATGATGTACCTGCGGAACTTTTACCTCAGCGGCAACCGTTATATGCTGGGCATGGTGTGCAGCACCGCGCGGCTGCGGCAGGACGTATCCCAACTGGCGGAGGGCGTATTTTCCGGCTACGCGCTGGCATCCATGTCCGGGCCGTACTTCCTGACGGGCGGGGAGACCTCCGGCATCACGGAAATGCTGGAGACTCACGCGCTGGACAATGACTTTCAGGACCGGGACGGCACCGGCTACTATGTGGCCAGCACCATCAAATCCGGCGGGTGGAAGATCATCGGCTTCCTGTCCAATGAGAACTTCAACGCCCGGTTCGTTCCGGTGCTGGTGGTGCCGCTGCTCATGTGCCTGCTGATGTGCCTGCTGGCCATCTTCATGGTGTTTCCCTTCGCACGGCGGCTGCTCCGGCCGGTGGAGGAGCTGCGGGACGCCATGGAACAGACCGCCCACGGCGATATGGACGCCCGTGTGACGGTGAGCAGCACCGACGAGATCGGCCAGCTGGGAGGATATTTCAACAACATGCTGGACGAGCTCCGGGACACCCGGGACAAGGAGCGCATCGCCCAGCAGCAGGCCCAGCGCACCCAGTACGATCTGCTCACGTCCCAGATCAACGCCCACTACATCTACAATACCATGAGCGCCATCAACTCGCTGGCCCGGATGGGCCGGTGCGACGACGTGGTGACGGTGAACTCCGCCCTCATCCGCATTTTGCAGAGCAGCCTGCGGATGCAGGACGGCAGCCTGTTCTCCACCGTCCGGGCGGGGGTGGATACCCTGAACTCCTACTGGAGCATCGAGTCCATCCGGCCCAACAACCACGCGGAGCTGATCTGCGACGTGCAGGACGAGGTGCTGGATCTGCCGCTGCTGAAGAACATCCTCCAGCCGCTGGTGGAAAACAGCCTGCGCCACGGCCTTGCCGACGAGGAGACCGGCGAGATCCATGGCCGGGTGTCCGTCACCATCACCCGCAGCGGCAGCATGCTGCGCGTCTGCGTGGAGGACGACGGCCGGGGCGTGCCGGAGGAGCTGCTGTCCCGGCTCAACGGCGAGGAACCGTGGGACGGCGAAGGACGGCACATCGGCCTTGCCAACATCCGCAAGCGGCTGGACTTCGCCTTCGAGGGCCGGGCCAGCATGAAGATTTCCTCAAACCCCGGTACCTGTGTGGAAATTTTCTGCCCGCTGGAGCGGGAATAAGCAGAAAACGCGCAAAAAAAGAACGGCCTGACCGCTTTGCTCAGCGGTCAGGCCGTTTTTCCACAATTTTTTATTCCTTGTTGGGGTCGTAAGCCACCACGGTGCGGCGGTTGGGCTCGGTGCCGGTGGAATAGGTGGTGACATGGGGATAGTCCTGAAGGGCGGCGTGGATGACATGGCGCTCATAGGCGTTCATGGCCTCCAGCGTCACGTTCCGGCGGTACTTGACCACCTTGCCGGCCACCTTGTGGGCCAGACGCTCCAGAGACTCCTCCCGGCGGGCGCGGTAGCCCTCGGCGTCCACGTGGATGCGGGCCCGGCGGCTGCGGCCGCGGTTGACGGCGTAGCCGGTGAGCTGCTGGATGGCGTCCAGCGTCTCGCCCCGGCGGCCGATGAGGCCGCCCATGTCCTCGCCCTCCAGCACCACCTGATAGGTGTCGCCCTCCCGGGTGACCACGGGGGTGGCCTCCACGCCCATGTGGGCGAACAGGCCGGTCTGGAACTTCACGATGGCGGCAGCGATGTCGTCATCGGCGGGCTCGGTCTCGGCCAACTTTTCCACAGGGGCGGGCTTTTCCGCGGGGGCGGAGACGGGGGCCGCCTGCTTCTTCGGCTGGGGAGCGGGGGCCTTCTTCTCCTGACGGGGACGGGGCTGGGGCTTCGGCTCGGGCTTTTTCTCCACAACAGGCTCGGGCTTGACCTCGGGCTCCGGCTCGTCGGGGGCCTCGTAGGTCAGCTTCACTTTGGCGGGAACGGAGCCGATGCCCAGAAATCCGGTCTTGCCCCGCTCCAGAATTTCGACGGAAACGTCGTCACGGTCCAGACCCAGCTGCTGAAGCCCCTTGGCCAGAGCTTCATCCTCGGTCTTGCCGGTGACCTCGATATACTTTTGCACAGGGATACACTCCTTGTCTTCGGTTTCAGCGGGTTATTCTTTCGGCTCCTCTTCCTCGTAGGGGGCCTCGTAATCGCCCTCGCCGGCGGAAGGCTCGGCAGGGGCCTCGGCGGGGGCGGCGTTCTCGGCGGGAGCGGCTTCCGCAGTTTCCACAGCTTTCTCAACAGCTTCGGTCTCCGGCTCGTCGGCAGGCACCTCGGGGATGGGCACACCGTTCTCGGCCAGAATGGCCTTCTCCTCGTCGGTCAGGGGCTCAAGCTCCTCTTCCTTCGGCTTGTACTTGGCGTCGGGATCGTTGTAGGGGGTGATGGGGTAGCGGTTGGGATCGTAAGCGCGGCCCCGGGCGTAGGCGCGGATGCCCTCCCGGCTGGCGGACAGGTCGACGCCCTTGGTCTTGGCCTGGGGCTGGACCTTCTTCTTGCCCTTGCCGGCGGCGATGGCGGCGGCCTTCTTCTCGGCGGCGATGCGGCGGCGCTCCTTCTCCTCCTCCTTGGCGATCCTGGCCTGACGGGCGGCCTCCTCGCGGGCGGCCTCGTAGTCCTTGCGGAGCATACGGGCGAAAATCAGCTCCTGGATCATGCCCAGCAGGGAGTTGGCGATCCAGTAGATACACAGACCGGCAGGCAGGGTGAAGCCGATCCACAGGGACATCAGGGGCATCATGATGAACATGGAACGGTTGGTGGCGGCCTGGGCCTCCTCCGCCTCCTTGTTCATCGCGTTGGTCTTGGTGGTGATCTTGGAAGAGATGAAAGACAGCGCGGCGGAGATGATGGGCAGCAGGAACAGGCCGATGGCGCTCCAGTAGCTGCCGGTCAGCCACTGCTCGCTCTTCCAGAACATCAGGTTGGGCACCTGAGACAGGTCGATGCCAAAGAAGTTGAAGTTGATGGCGCTGAGCTTGTCGGCGTAGTCAGGGATAGCGCTCTTGACCAGATCCATGACGGAGCTGTCCTTGAGCATACCAG
>CAKUKL010000027.1 GCA_934662925.1 uncultured Oscillospiraceae bacterium
GTAACAATGTCTGAATTCCATAAAAACGCCGTTTTTATGGAATTACACGGCATACGCCGTGTGAATAAACCGCAAAGCAGTTTATTCAACAGACATTATTATAACACGGCCGGGCGGAAAATGCTATGGGGTAGGAGTACTTTTATGCGATGGTTCAATAAAGAATCGACGGCTGTGGGATGGCTGGTAGGACGCTGCCGTCATACTGCCGAAAATGAGGTACAAAAAATCTGAAAAAATCCTTTAAATTATTAAAACGGGAAATTGACAAGTGGAATGGTAGGTTTTATAATAATACAAATGACGCTTTAGCACGTCAGAGCGTCAGGAGGGCACAAAACAGTGCACTGTTTTTCGTATTCACCCTGTGAATACGAAAACCCCTGACCACGGCTCTGCCGGAGGCAGGGGAGAATTTGAGCAAGAGGAGGAGCACCGTATGAACAAAAAGGGAGCAAGACGCCTGCTGGCCGTTCTGCTGAGCCTGGTCATGCTGGTTGGCGCCGTCCCCGTCGCATTCGCGGCGGAGCCGGAGTCCGGCGGCGTGACTTGGGAGCAGGCGGACAACAGCGCCGTCACGGCCCGGCCCCGTCAGACGGCCGTGACCGAGGAACCCGAAACGCCGCTGTACGCGGACGACGAGAGCGTCCGTGTCTCCATTGTGCTGGAGGCGGCGCCGACCATCGCAGTGTATTCCGCTGAGAACGACATCAGCGAAAACACCGCCGCCATGAGCTACCGCCAGCAGCTTCTGACGACTCAGGAGTATGTGGCGGAGGCCATCGCCGAGGAGGCACTGGATCCCGGCGAAAAGCTGGACGTGGTGTACAACCTGACACTGGTCGCCAACGTCATTTCCGCCAACGTGGCCTACGGCAGCATCGAGAAGATCAAGGCCGTGGAGGGCGTTGAGGACGTGGTGGTGGCCACCCGTTACAGCCCCGACGTGGTGAGCATCGGCGGAGACAATCCCCAGATGGAGGTCTCTTCCGGCATGACCGGCGCCAGCATCGCGTGGAGCAACGGCTACACCGGCGCGGGCATGCGCATCGCCATCATCGACACCGGCCTTGACATCAAGCATCAGTCCTTCGACAGCGCGGCGTTTGACTACGCCATCGCCGAGGACGCGGAGAACGACGACGTCACCGTCGCCAGCTACGATCTGCTGGACAAGGCGGAGATCGCCGAGAAGCTGGAGCAGCTCAACGCGTATGA
The DNA here is from genome assembly GCA_934662925.1 of uncultured Oscillospiraceae bacterium. Classification (GTDB taxonomy): domain Bacteria; phylum Bacillota; class Clostridia; order Oscillospirales; family Oscillospiraceae; genus Enterenecus. The sequence continues at coordinate 1,219 of CAKUKL010000027.1, forward strand.
AATGCTCAAGGGGCAGTTGACTGCCGACGATCTGTACATCAGCTCCAAGATCCCCTTCGGCTTCAACTATGTGGACCGGAATCTGAACGTGGAGCACCTCAAGGACCTTCAGGGCGAGCACGGCTCCCACGTGGCGGGCATCGCCGCAGCCAACCGCTACCTCAAGCAGGGCAAGGACTTTGTCTCCGCGCTGGACACCATTCACATGGTGGGCAACGCCCCCGACGCCCAGGTGCTGGTCATGAAGGTGTTCGGTCAGGGCGGCGGCGCGTATCCTGCGGACTATGTGGCCGCCATTGAGGACGCCATCATCCTCGGTTGTGACACCGTGAACCTGTCTCTGGGCAGCAACGCGGCGGGTATGGCCTATGACGAGGACTTCTCCGGCATGCTGGAGAGCCTGAGCAGCAGCGGCACCGTAGTCACCATCTCCGCCGGCAACAACGGAGCCTGGGCGGACGAGACCGTCGCCGGGAATATGTACGCCGACGACGTGAGCTACCAGACCGGCGGTTCTCCCGGATCCTACACCAACTCCCTCGGCGTGGCCTCCGTGGACAACGACGGTATTGTCAGCCCCTATTTCACCGTGGCTGACGAGCTCTATGCCTATACCGAGGGCAGCAACGCCTCCAACAAACCCTTTGTTACGCTGGACACCACCGGCGGCGAAGGCACGGGATATGAGTACATCTTCATCGACGGCATGGGCGATGCGGACGACTACACGGCGCTGGGCGATCTGGTGAAGGGCAAGATCGTGTTCTGCAGCCGCGGTTCCATCAACTTCAGCGCGAAGGCCCAGAACGCCTATGACGCCGGGGCCGCCGCCTGCGTGGTGTACAACAACGCCGCGGGCACCCTCAGCATGACCCTGTCCGGCTATACCGGCACCGCTCCCTGCGTGTCCATCTCTCAGACGGCGGGCAGGACCATCAAGGCGGCCTCCACTGAGGCTTCCACCGAGGGCGGCTACACCTACTACACCGGCAAGCTGACCGTCTTCAACAAGGTCGGCGTGGCCAATTATAATTCCGACTATCAGACCATGAGCTCCTTCAGCTCCTGGGGCGTGCCCGGCGACCTGAGCATCAAGCCGGAGATCACCGCCCCCGGCGGCAACATTTACTCTCTGTTCGGAGCGAATCAGGTCGAAGGCGGCAGTATCGCCGGCGGCCACGATCAGTACGAGCTGATGAGCGGCACCTCCATGGCCGCCCCGCAGATGGCGGGTATCGGCGCACTGGTGAAGCAGGCCATCGAGCAGCGCGGCATTTCCCAGAAGGGCCTGAGCGACCGCGCGCTGGCCCAGTCCCTGATGATGTCCACCGCCACCCCGCTGACGGACGCTGAAGGCAACTACTATTCCGTGCTCAAGCAGGGCGCGGGCCTTGTGAACGCCGACGCGGCCACCGCCGCCGACTCCTATGTGTTGGTCAAGGGTCAGGACGACGGCAAGGTCAAGGTGGAGCTGGGCGACGACCCCGCCAAGACCGGCACCTACAGCTTTACCTTTACCATCAACAATCTGGACGGCAAGTCCCGGGAGTACAACCTGAGCGCCGACGTGTTCACCCAGGCGCCTGGTGCCGACGAATACAACACTTACTATATGCTGGGCGATACCGTCGGCCTTGACGATACCGTCGTTTCGTGGACTGTTGACGGTAAGCCCGCCGATCCCGCCGTGGACCTCTCCGGCTACGACTTTGACGGCGACGGCGATGTGGATCTGGCCGACGCGCAGGCGCTGCTGGACTATGTCGTCGGCAACCGTGCCGATATCAACGACGAGGAGAACGCCGACTTTGACGCTGACGGCGACATTGACACCTATGATGTCCACCTGTTCCTTGTCAACTTCACCACCGGTCAGGTGATCGTGCCTGCTAATGGCAGCACGACCGTCACCTGCACCATCGCGCTGGATGAGGGCGACGTGGCGGAGCTGAAGGGCTATTATCCCAACGGTTTCTACGTGGAAGCCTACGCCAAAATTGACGCCGTGCCCGACGGCGAGGGTGCTGTCGGCACCAGCCACTCCATCCCCGTGCTGGGCTTCTACGGCAACTGGTCCGACGCCTCCATGTTCGACAAGGGCGGCTACGTGGAGTACGGGTACGGCCTTGAGGATCGCCTTCCCTACCTGTACAACGGCCAGACGATCACCAAGGACAGCCTCAATCTGAACAGCAACGTGCTGCTGGTCCGCTATGCCGGAGATTCGGGCTCGTACTACTTCGGCGTGAACCCCTATGTGACCGACGAGACCTATATGCCCGAGCGGGCGGCGCTGAACAACCAGCGGGGCGATATGCTGGCCTCATGGAAGTACTCCGCCATCCGCACTCCCGCCGCCAGCCGCGTCACCGCCACCAACGTGAAGACCGGCAAGGTGGTTCTGGACACCGGCGACATGGGCAGCAGCTACGCGGCTTATTGGTACGCCACCAACAACGCGTGGCAGAATGTCACCTCTAACGTCCGGCTGAACTGGAACGGCGCGGGCGTCCTCAATGAGGGCGACACCGTGGAGCTGAAGCTGACGCTGGCTCCTGAGCTGTATGTGGACAACGCCACTGGCGATGTGGATTGGGACGCGCTGGGCAAGGGCGCGAGCCGCTCTGTTCAGGTGACCATCGACAACACCGCCCCCGCCATCAAAGATGTGAAGTATGATGCGGAGGCCGGTACCCTTACCGTCACCGCCAGCGACAATCAGTATGTGGCCGCCGCTTTCCTGATCAATCAGGCTGGCGACACCATTGTGAGCCGCACCGGCTCCATCGCGGACATCAAGGCCGGAGCCGAGGGCGCCTATACCCTGACCCTGCCCGAAGGGAACACGGAGACCGACCTTCTGCTTCAGGTGTATGACTACGCCGACAACGCCAGCACCTGGAAGCTGACGCTGGGCGAGGACCGTACTGCCGCTACGGCCATCGAGATCGTTCCCGCGGCGACGTCTGTCTTTGTGGGCAGCACCACCGCTCTGGAGGTCTCGACCACCCCGTGGAACGCTTACGACACCTTTGTCTGGAGCTCCAATGACGAAACCGTCGCCACCGTTGACGCCGACGGCGTGGTCACCGGCGTGTCCGTCGGCAGCTGCACCATCACGGCGAAGTCCACTGTGACGGAATCTGTGACCGCTCAGTGCGCCGTCACCGTCAAGACCGTTGTTGCCGACCTGAACGGCATCGTCTGGGGAACGGACAGCAAGCCCGACTGGTCCACCTTCAGTACCAATGCACTGGCCGACTACACGGCGGTGAAGGAGTGCGGCTATGAGTTCTCGGCTGCCACCCAGACTGTGGACGGCAAGATCTATGCTGCGGCCCTGAGCGATGACGCTTCTGACGCTGATATTTACCTTGTGGATGACGAGCTGAACGCGACGCGGCTCGGCAATGTGAACGCCGGGATCGGCGTGGTCGATCTGGAAGATTCGCCCAGCTTAGGTTATCTCGTAGGTGTGTATGGAAGGTATATCCTTTTCTTGGATAAGGAAACCGGCGAAATGGTCGATTATGCTGTGTGGGGCGATGGCTCCAGCAGTCTGGTCGGCATCGCCTATGCTGGGTCGGTCATGAATACGTATTACAACAAGATGATCGATATGTATTATCTTGTGGACAGCAGCGGTATGGTTTATTTTGATGCGGTAATTGAACTGGAGGGAGTCTGCCATGACTTCTATCCGCAATCCACCGGCAAGGGATTTGTTGCCAGCACCGGCTACACTGCGGGTGATTTCTATTCGTCCCTGCTCTACGCCGAAGACAACAGCGGCATCCCCTACCTGTTCTGGAGCCGTTACAACGGCAGCGAAGTTCAGGATCTGATCGCCATTGATGTTGACAGTAAGGAGATCGGAGTCGTCCATCTGGGTGAGTTTGCCGATAAGGTCTGGCCCGTGGTCGGCCTGATGAGCGACCTGCCCGCGCAGTCTTCCGGCGAGACGACCACCGCACTGGTTTCTGCTGTGGCCAACACCAATGTGGAGAAGACCGGGATCGAGCCTGCCAGTGAGACTCTGACCTACCGCGGCCCCGCGGGCGGGCTCAACAGCATCGAGGTGGGCGGCACCTCCGGCAGCGCCTACGAGGTGAAGGTCGATTCCGCCAACCACACCGTCACCGTGCCCGTCGTTGCCGGTGACAGCACCAACGGCCTGTTTACCGTGAACTATGACGCCGCCGAGCTGACCCTGCTGACCGTGAATTACGGCAATGTGCTCCACAGCGCCGTCATCGACTCCGCCAAGGGTCAGGTGAAGGTGGGCTACGCCGACGCGGAAGCTTACAGCGGTCTGGTGGCCAGCCTTGTGTTCACCTACATGCCCACCAGCTACCAGAGGACCACGGATGTGGCCCTCACCGTGAGTGAGGACGGCGCTTCCGGCACGGCAAAGACCGACCGGACCACGCTGATCCTGCCCGGCGAGTTCACGCCCGGACCCAGCCAGCCCACTCAGCCCACCAACCCCGATAAGCCCACCGACCCGAAGAAGGGCTTCGACGACGTGAAGCCGGGCGATTGGTTCTACGACGAGGTTACGGATCTGGCGGACAAGGGCTACATCAACGGCGTGTCCGACAATCTGTTTGCCCCGAACCAGAACCTGTCCCGGGGTATGCTGGTGACCATCCTGTACCGGATGGACGGCGAGAAGGCCGTGACTAACACCAGCGCATTCAGCGACGTGGTGAAGGACAGCTGGTATGAGAAGGCGGTCAACTGGGCCGCCGCCAACGGCATTGTGTACGGCTACGACAACGGCTGCTTCGGCCCCAACGACATGGTGACCCGTCAGCAGATGGCCGCCATCCTGTGGCGCTATGCTCAGTACAAGGGCCTTGACGTTGCCGCCAACGGCACCGTGCTGCCTGACTTCCCGGACCGTAACGAGATCGCTGTCTGGGCCGGTGAGGCCGTGTCTTGGGCGTACAGCCGCGGCGTCATGACCGGCAAGACCGGCGGTAAGCTCGATCCCAACGGCAACGCCTCCCGTGCGGAAGCCGCTGTGATGCTCTACCGGTTCCTGAAGCTGTCTCCCAAGGGCGACAAGCAGTAATGCGCTCCGCCTGAACGGCACAAACTAAAACCCCCGGCGCTCACACTGTGAGCGCCGGGGGTTTCTTTTTGTTTGGGCCTGCTTGTTCAATCCTGTTCGCCGGGCTCCAGCCGCACCTGAAGCTTTTTGTAGCCGTCGAAGTCGGTGATGATGGTGTACCGGACGTCCTCCGTCCCGGCGGGGACGGCGCAGGTGTCCATGACGAGGTTCCGGCCGTCCAGACAGGCCACGGCGAAAAATTCAAAGGGTTCCTCGCCGATCTCCATGGCGGCGGTCTCCCCGCTGCGCAGGGGCACGCCGTGCTCCCGGCACAGGGCGGGGACGTCGGCGGTCTCCGCGCCGTCGATGAGGGGCCGGATGTGGACGGGCAGGCAGTAGTAGGTCATGGCGAAGCAGGCCAGCGCCCGCTGGCGGTGTACGATGAGTCGTCTCATAAGATCCTCCGTCTGCCGGGACAGGCCCGGCGGTTTTGCGTTTATCAACTGCATTATAACATGATGCGCGGAAAGGCGCAAATCCATTCGGCGGGCGCATGGCCGTCCCCGCCGCCGCATACAGTATAGCAAACTGTCAGACGGAGGGAGCTTCATGGAAAAAATCAGAGTGTTCTGCCTGAACCGGCGCTTTCTGGCGGCCATTGCCTGCCTGCTGGCCGCGGCGGCCATCTTTACGCTGGTGAATCACCCCGCGGTGGTGGGGGCCAACGCGGCGGCGCGGCAGCTGCCTATCTACTGCGTGCAGAAGGATTACAAGGTGCTGTCCATCTCGTTCGACGCGGCGTGGGGCAACGAGGACACCCAGCAGCTCATTGACATTTTGGAAAAATACAACATCAAGGCCACGTTTTTCGTGGTGGGCGCGTGGGTGGACAAATATCCGGAGTCGGTGAAGGCCCTCCACGACGCGGGCCACGAGGTCATGAGCCACTCCAACTCCCACGCCCATTTCAACAGCCTGTCCACCGACGAGATCATCGCCGACCTGAACACCTGCAATGACAAGATCGAAGCCGTCACCGGCGTGCGGCCCACGCTGTTCCGCTGCCCTTACGGAGAGTATGACGACCACGTCATCAACGCCGTCCGGTCGCTGGGCATCGAGCCTATCCAGTGGGACGTGGACAGTCTGGACTGGAAGGAGCTCCCGGCGGACGAGATCACCGCCCGGGTGACGGGCCGGGTGCAGCCCGGGTCCATCGTGCTGTTCCACAACGCGGCCATCCACACGCCGGAGGCCCTGCCCGGCATCATCGAGGCCCTTTTACAGGAGGGCTACCAGTTCGTCCCTATCTCCCAGCTCATCATCACCAGCAGCTACACCATCGACCACACCGGGAAGCAGTGCCCGGCATGAGGAAAGAGCGGCTCTCGCCGAAAGGCGGGAGCCGCTCTTTTCGCGTTATTCACCGAAATTCAGGGATTCCGACGGCGTGAAGCGGGGATTGAACACGGGGTAGTACTGGAGAAAGACCTCCAGAAAGTCCCGGACGGCGGGGTTGGGGTTGTTCCGCCGCCAGCCCAGCATCAGGTGCGGCCCCTCCCCCTGTCCGGACAGCAGGATGAACCGGGGGGATTCCTGACCCTTGGTCTGCCGGAAGCTGGGGAGGATGGCGATGCCGTAGCCCGCCTCGATGAGGGGCATGAGGGCGTCGTCCGAGTAGACCGGGGGCTGGGGGGAGTGGAGGAGAAAGACAGGGTCGTTGATCCGAAGGGTATTCAGCTCGTCCGTATTCTTTTCCACCAGATTGCCGGGCATGTAACCGGAGAGCAGCGTCTCGTGGCGAATCTCCTCCCAGTCGATGAGCTTGCGGTCGGCCAGCGGATGGTCGGAGGGAAGGACGGCACACAGGGGATAGGTGTCCAGATCCAGCCAGTAGATGTCCCGATCCTTCTGGAGCCGGTCGGTGGTGCGGCAGAAGGTGAAGGTGATATCCAGCAGCTCCCGCTTGATGGCCTGCTGGAGGACCTCGTTGCCTTCAATGCTCAGGGTCAGGCCCGTGTTGGGGTGGGCGTTCCGGAAGGCCTTCAGCAGCCCGGTAAGGAAGTTCATGCCGTGCTTGCCGGGGAAGCCGAGGTTCAGAAAGCCCGCCGCGCCGCTGTCGTACTGCTTGGCCTTGAAGGTGGCTCGCTCCAGCTGGGCCAGAACGCTTTTCGCGTCGTGATACAAAGCGTTTCCGGCGGCGGTCAGGTGGACGGTACGGGTGGTGCGCTTGAACAGCGTCACGTCAAGCTCCCGCTCCAGCGCGGCGATTTGCTGGCTGATGGCGGTCTGGGCCACGAACAGCTCCTTGGCCGCCTGAGTGAAGCTCAGGGTCTCGGCAACGGTGATGAAATACTTCAGCTGTACAGTGTTCATAATTGCTCCCTCACATGGTCATATGACCGATTCGACAAAAATCTTTCAAATTCATTATAACATATGACCAGATTAAAGCAAAGGAAAAATAAAAAGATGTGCATTAACCATAAATGGTTATAAGTTGATTGAGATTCGGTATTTCACAATCTATACTTTCCTTTGGTAATATGAACCCACAGGAACAGAGAACAGGGCGGAACAGGGCCGGAAAGGAGTTTTACATGGACAGGCCGATTCTGGAGATCAAAAATCTCAAGACGTATTTCTATGTAGACGGTAAGGAGCTTCGGGCGGTGGACGGATTGTCATATTCCGTCAACCGCGGCGAGTGTGTGGCCGTCGTGGGCGAGAGCGCGTCGGGCAAGAGCGTCAGCGCGCTGTCGGTGCTGCGGCTGGTGGCGGATCCGCCGGGGCGGATCGTGGGCGGCGAGATCCTGCTGGACGGGGTGGACCTGCTTAAGCTGTCCGAGCGGGAGATCCGCAAGATCCGCGGTAACCGCATCGCCATGGTGTTTCAGGAGCCGGGCACCGCGCTTAACCCCGTGCTGACCATCGGGCGTCAGCTCACGGAGGGACTGGAACTGCACAAGGGCATGAAGCACAAGGAGGCGCTGCAGGAGGCGGTCAAGCTGCTGGGTATGGTGGGTATTCCAAACCCGGAGCAGCGGGTGAAGGACTACCCCTATCAGTTTTCCGGCGGTATGCAGCAGCGCATCATGATCGCCATGGCCATGAGCTGCAACCCCGACGTGCTCATTGCCGACGAGCCGACCACGGCGCTGGACGTCACCGTTCAGGCCCAGCTGCTGGAGGTGCTCAACAACCTCCGGCGGGAGTACGGCACGGCGCTCATCATCATCACCCACAATCTGGGCGTTGTGGCCCGGTACGCGGAAAAGGTGCAGGTCGTCTACGCCGGTCGGCTGGTAGAGGGCGGCACGGCGGAGGACATCTTCTGCCGCACCTGCCACCCCTATACCCGGGGGCTTATCCGGGCGGTGCCCCGGCTGGATATGCCTCAGGACGCGGAGCTTGTGGGTATTGAGGGCACGCCCCCCAATCTGGCCAAGCTGTCCCCCCATCTGTGCGCGTTCAATGAGCGGTGCAAGTTCGCCACGGAGCAGTGCAAGGCCGGGCGGCCGGAGCTGGAAGAGGTGGCCCCGGGCCATGTGGCCGCGTGTTTCCATGCGAGAGAATTTCTGGAGGAGGGTTCTTGATGACAAGGGAGGAACACTTGCTGGAGATCAAGGATCTGAAGCTGCACTATCCCGTGCGGGCCGGACTGATGCGCCGTCAGGTGGGCAGTGTCAAGGCCGTTGACGGCGTGACGCTGGACATCCGCCGGGGCGAGATCCTGGGTTTCGTGGGCGAGAGCGGCTGCGGCAAGAGCAGCTTCGGCCGCTGCATTTTGCAGCTGCACAAGGCCACGTCCGGTCAGGTGCTGTATAACGATCAGGATCTTGTGCCCATGAAGAAAAAAGAGGTGCGCGCCCTGCGCAAACACTTACAGATGATCTGTCAGGACCCCTTTTCTTCGCTGGACCCCCGGCAGACCGTCGGCAGCGCCGTGGGCGAGGGCCTTAAGATCCATAATCTGGCAAAAGGCAAGGAGATCCGCCGCCGGGTGGAGGAGCTGTTTACCATGGTGGGCCTTGACCCGTCCATGATGGACCGCTATCCCCATGAATTTTCCGGCGGCCAGCGGCAGCGCGTGGGCATCGCCCGGGCGCTGGCGGTAGATCCGGAGTTCATCGTCTGCGACGAGCCCGTCTCGGCGCTGGACGTGTCCATTCAGGCGCAGATCATCCACCTGCTCAAGGAGCTGCGCCGGGAACTGGATCTTACATATCTGTTTATCGGCCATGACCTGTCGGTGGTGCGGTCCTTCAGTGACCGGGTGGCGGTCATGTATCTGGGCAAGCTCATGGAGGTCACGGCCAGCAGCGAGCTGTATACCAACCCCCTGCACCCGTATACCAAGGCGCTGCTGTCCGCAGTGCCTATCCCCGACCCGGTGGCCGACCGCCAGCGGGAGCGGATCCTGCTCAAGGGCGAGGTGCCCAGCCCAATGAACCCGCCGGAGGGCTGCCGGTTCTGCACCCGCTGCCCCCACGCGCAGGAGCGCTGCCGCACCGAGGAACCGCTGCTCCGTCCGGTGGGCGGCGAGCACTGGGTGGCCTGCCACTTCGCGGAGGGAAAGGAGGAGAAGCCTCGTGGGTAACTATGTACTGAAACGCGTTCTGCTCATCATTCCCACCATGATCCTGGTGAGCATCATCGTATTCCTGCTTCAGCGCTTCATTCCCGGCTCCGCGGTGGACGTCATTGAGGCGCAGTTCATCTCCATGGGTCAGGTGGACGTAGACCGCGCGGCCATCATCCACCAGCTGGGTCTGGACGTGCCCATCATCCAGCAATATTTCAACTGGATCGGCGGCATCGTCCTCCACGGCGACTTCGGCACCTCCATGCTCCAGAACAAGCCGGTTATGGAGCTGATCTCCAGCCGTATGCCCGCTACGCTGGAGCTGGGCATCATGAGCGTGATCTTCGCCAACCTGTTCGGCATCCCCGTGGGCGTGTACACCGCCGCCCGTCAGGGCCGGTTTGCCGACAACTTCTTCCGTCCGCTGTCCATCCTTCTCATCTCCGTCCCTAGCTTCTGGCTGGCCACCATGGTGATGATCTACCCCGTGCGCTGGTGGGGCTGGGCGCCGTCCATGGAGTTGATCCCCTTCTCGCAGGACCCGTGGGGCAACTTCGTGCAGTTTGCCATTCCCGCCCTTATCAACGGCGCGGTGATGTCCGGCGTGACCATGCGCATGGGCCGCACCCAGATGCTGGACGTCATGCGGCAGGACTACGTCCGCACCGCGTGGGCCAAGGGCCTTGACGAGCGGACGGTCATCGTCCGCCACAGCATCAAGAACGCCTTTATCC